>NZ_CAJCHS010000001.1 GCF_903970205.1 Nevskia soli
CGAAATCCCCTGGTAAACCCAGCCAGATCCGCTCAACTTCCCTGACGCGGATAGCTTGGTGATGGACCGGTGGATCATTTTCGGGTACAGACACCCGCGCGCTTCACTTTTTGGTTAGCTACTTTCACCTTTGTATCTAAAATAACGGCCCATCGAGCGCATTGGCCTATCGCTAAGTTGTTCATCTTCAGCGCTGCAAGCCGTTTGAAGACAACGGTTCGTGGAACGCTCTCTCCTTTTCGATGAAACGGATGGAATTACATCCCAAGTTAGGAGGGGCATCGGATGGAGAACCCATTCCTGTTTGACCATGCCAGCCCAGTCCGAGCAGCGGCCCTTTTACCTATAGGAGTCGCATCGGTCACGCAAGAACACTCTGCCGGCCCGCGAGCCGTTGATTCCGTATCGCCGCGCCCGGCGATGACCTTCCTGAATGACGAGGTCTACGCGCAACTCCACGGCGTTGCCGTTTCGATTCTGGCATCACAAGAATTGCGAGCGACAATGTCTGCCGGTGACTTATTGCACGATGCACTGCTGCGTCTATCCGGGAGCGCTAAACCAATCCTTTGCTTCGATCTCCACCACTTCACGGCTCTAGTCGTCCGGCTCATCAAGCGGGCGCTGCTCGATCACCTAAGACGGTCCAGGACGCGGAAGTGGTCAGAAGGTTGGCAAGTCGTCCCACTGGAGTCTGTGGTGTTGGAATCCAGAGAATTTCATTGGGAGATGTTTGAGGTCCGGGAGGCGCTACAGAATTTCGCACGGTTCAACAAGCGTGCGGGCATTGTCTTGAGCAAACGCGTTTTTCAGGAAGCACGCATTCACGAGATAGCGAATGAACTAACCGTATCCGTTCGGACTGTGAAGCGAGACCTCCGTGTCGCGCGTAGGCGAATCTATCCGGAGCCTTCGAATCATCGACAGAACAAACGCGCGAGCTGAGGGTGGGTTGGAGCCGGCCATCTGACCGCGAGCGGAGGCGCTCGAACTTCTGGCAAGCCGTTTGCCGAACTCTACCCGACGAGAAGAGTTGAGGGGGTGTCAACGTCGCAAGCGGGTTTGAACCACGATTCTGCGAACCACGCTGCGGAGAGGCGCGGTCTAACCGCAACGCAATCTCCCTTTACTGAAAGCTGGAAGCGGCGGCATCGTATTCGACCAATGAACGCGGCATGAACGTTATCGGCAATCAGTCGATATCAATATCGTCACCGAAGAATTCGCGCCAGTGTCAGTTCCGGGTCCCGTGAGGGCGCGGACTGTTGCCGGTCGTAGACCCCCTTGCCGCTCCCATCTTACAATCGCCATAACATCAGAAAGCGAGGAATGAAAGTGGACAACCGCGCGGCAAGCCTAAAACGCCCGTGTAGTAACGCGCCTCCCATCCGAATCGCAACCAGCCAAGTGCGATCAAAAGACAAAGCCAGCCTTGCGCGCAGACCCAGATCGTCTCCGTGCCTTTCCAAGTTTTTTCTCAAAACGAAATAGGACTCTGCGACGTCCTGCCCGCGGGCGAGATTGCCCGCGCTCGCCTGGCCGGAATGCGAGCGGAGATCAATCAGCGGCCGCTCGTAATATAGAAATCGTATCTTTCGAATCGCCCGTAAGAGCCAGTCGTAATCACCGCAGTGCGGAAGGCTTGAATCAAAAGGAATGGCTTTAAAAACCCGGGTTCTTGTAAGGGAGCCACTGATTTGCCAAATGCAACCCCGCTGCAAAACGCTGTACCAGGAGGGACAGCCGGGTTGAATTACCTCGATTCTCGCTGTGTCTAGACCACTTCGCGTTCGATTCCCTTGAGCGTCAATAATATCTTCGTTCGCCCATAAAGCATCTATGGCCGGATGCCTGTACGCTAACTCCATCGCAGTCTCAAGCCAGTTTGGCTTCGCCCGGTCGTCCTGCATAACGATTCCAACCCATTCTTCCTGAATCGATCTCATGGTCTGAGCCAATGTCGCGTAAAGACCAATGTTCCTGTCATTCTGCGCGACGACTCGCTGAGCATGCGGTAATGAGGCGATTAGGCCCCATGATTCGTCAGAGCTACTATCATCGACCACATAGAGACGCCAATCGATGAAGGTTTGACTATAGATTGACAGAATTGCTTCTCGGAGATAGTTCGCCCCGTTGAATACAGGAAGGATTATAGCGACTTGCGCCATACACCACGTTGAAGTCCGCTCAAAGTAAGGTCTGTGACCCTGCGCTCAGGTACTATCGAACGCTTTCCATTATTCCGAAACATCGGTGATGATGTCAACATTGTGTTCTAAGTCGTTCAAGGGTTAATTTGCTCACGGCGCAGGCGATTCTACAGGAAGCAGTTCACGAACCCGCGACTCAGTATCGGAAGCCAATGCGAGGGTTTTCGGAATGCGAGTCGTAAGGGACTGTCAATGGCGGTCAACAGTACCGATGCGACGGAGGCGAGGCGTGCGAAAATGTACCCTTAACGGTCAGGCATGGAACAAGTCGCGAATCAAGATCTGGAACGGGCGGGAAGCGCGCGAACCATACCATCGCTTGACGGGCTGCGCGCATTTTCGATCCTGCTTGTTATCTTTGCTCATGCCCAGGGTACGCACGGGTTCCCCTCGTGGATTCCACAGGCAGTGGCGGACCATGGATCACTCGGGGTCCAGATTTTTTTTGTTATTTCAGGGTTTCTTATCACCTCGCTTCTAATCGGCGAGCAGACCGCGACAGGGAGCATTTCGCTGGGTCTATTCTACGCTCGAAGAACTTTACGAATCTTTCCACCGCTCTATCTATATATAGCTGTTCTTGCGCTAGCTACCTGGATCGGTATCTTGCACGTACCGCCATTGAAATTCTTGCTTGCGGCGACGTATACGATGAATTATGCGCCCCTTTCTCTCTGGGTGACTAACCACCTCTGGTCCCTCTCGGTCGAGGAGCAATTCTACCTTGTGTGGCCGTTCCTCATCAAGCTCCGGGGACTGCGGCAAGCCTTGTGGATCGCGTTCTTTGTGGCCGTCTTCGGCCCTCTTACCTGCTTCGGCGTCTATCTGACTAACCCGCACATCGGAGGTTCCATAACAATGTTCTTCCCGTTTGTCGAGAACGGCATAGCGGCGGGCTGCGTCCTAGCGGGAATTCTGCCGTGGCTCCGACGCCAACCATTCTTTAAATGGTTCGGGACCCCCTCCGGAGATCTCGTAATTCCTCTTGTATTGCTCCTCGACTTGGGAAGAAATCACCCTCGTGTTCATTTGGGGTTTACCGAGATCGCGCTAAATGTGTGTATCTGCTACGCGCTGGTCCGCCATACAGAGTTTCCGGGTGGATTCGCAGGCAGGATTCTTAATAACCAAGGCGTCACGTTTATCGGACGTCTGAGTTACTCGCTCTACTTATGGCAACAGATTTTTATGAATCCCACGGATCTGAGGCAAACATTCCTGATCAACGTCGCGGCATCGTTCGGCTGTGCGTTCGTATCTTACTTTTTTGTCGAGCGGCCGCTGGCGGGCATGCGGAAGCGCTTGCATCCCACTGGGTTTTTGAGGCGTCCGAGTAGAACGGATCAAATTACTGAAAGACCATCCGGCTCTCTTGAGAATAGTTTTGAAAATTGCTAAAATGTGCGTTCTGCCTAGCTTTGCGGATCCTTTACATTCAATATACCGACCCGGCGCTCTATCCGCCGCTTGAACACAGCTCCCGGTTCTTCGCGGAGCGCGGATGGGAAGTTATGTTCCTCGGTGTTGGCGCGTGGGGCGCGCCTGAGATTCAGTTCGCGTCACACCGCGATATTACCGTTCGGCTGTTGGCGTTTCGCGGCCCCGGCCCGTTGCAGAAACTTCACTATCTTGTCTTCTGTTCCTGGATAGTAGTCTGGATCATCGGCTGGCGGCCCAAGTGGATCTATGTATCGGACGCGCTTGCTTGTCCCGTGGCGAGGCTAGTTAGCTGGATACCCGGGCTTCGGACCATCTACCACGAGCATGATGCGCCGGGTAAGCGCGATGGCGCGAGCGCCCTTGTGATGCGCAGCAGGACAGCGATTGCGCGAAAGGCATACCTGAACGTGTTACCGAACGAGCAACGGATCGAGTCCTTTCGGCTGGAGACCGGAACGGAACGGGACATAAAGTGTGTCTGGAACTGTCCGCGGCGGGATGAGATTGCCCCGGCCCGCCCGGTAGATTCAAGCGGCGATATATACATCCTCTATCATGGGTCGCTCGTTCCGGAACGTTTGCCTATCACGGTTCTCGTCAGCCTGGCGAGTCTTCCTGACAATGTTAAATTGCGGGTAATCGGTTACGAAACGATCGGAAGCTGCGGTTACGGTGCTATACTCCGCGAAAAGGCCCACGAACTTAAGATTTCGGACCGAGTGGAGCTTCTGGGATCGATGCCGCGTTCTAAGCTCTTCGGTTATGCCCGTAAGTCGGATATCGGACTCAGCCTAATGCCGATGACAACAGACGACATTAATATGCGCGCGATGACAGGAGCGTCGAACAAGGCGTTCGACTATCTAGCGTGCGGCTTGGCCCTGCTGGTTTCCGATCTCGCTGACTGGCGGTCATTTTTCGTTGACCCCGGCTATGCGCTAGCCTGCAATCCGAACAACGCGACAAGTATCGTGGAAGCTCTGGGCAAGTACGTCAGCGATCCGCATAGCCTGCGCGCGATGGGTGAGAGGGGACGCCGGCGCATAGCAGCCGAGTGGAACTATGAGACGCAATTCGGGCGCGTCTACGAGGCAATGGAGGCTGAACGCGCGTGAGTCCCCATCCAAGGGAGCCTGACATTCCTTTCTTCTCGATTTGCATTCCGCAGTACAACCGGACGCCATTTCTGATAGAAGCGTGCCGGGTATTGTCCCAGCAAATTTGCAAGGATTTCGAGCTCTGTATCTCCGACGATTGCTCACCGGAAGGTCGGCACCAGGAGATTATCTCCAGTCTCGAAGAACTTGGGTTGACCTTTACTTATCGTCAGCAAGAGATGAACGGGAGATATGACCGGAATCTGAGAGCAGCGCTCGGGTTAGCGCGGGGCCGTTACTGCCTCTTGATGGGCAACGACGATTGTCTGAAAGACACCGGTGTTCTGGAGCGCCTGAAACGGCGGCTTGAACGGCAGCCTGATACAGGTGTCGTCTTGGCGAACTACGAGGAGTACGCTGAGCCCACACAATACAGACGAGTCACTCGGACCCAAACCACCAAGGGCAGCGCAGATCTCGCCGCTCGAGTCTTTCGAAATTTCAGTTTCGTGAGCGGGATTGTGCTTCGGCGCGATCGGGCGCTTGCTCATGCGACGAACGCGTGGGATGGCAGCGAGATGTACCAGATGTACATCGCGTCCCGCATTCTTGCGGAAGGATTTGATCTTCTCGAGGTCGACGAGATAGCGGTCCGCAAAGGTATCGCGCTAGAAGGACAGACTGTAGACAGCTATGCTACAAAGCCCGTTGAAAATCCCTGCCCAATTAAAGAACGCAGTCTACCTTTTACGCGTATCGCCGGGCTAGTTTGCAGTGCCATAGATCCATACTCACGGGGGCGCCGGACGCGTCTAGCGATGTCTGTGTTCGGGCAGATATTGTGTTTCACTTACCCATTTTGGATTTTAGAGTATCGCCGTGTGCAGTCGTGGCGGTACTCAGCCGGCATCTGCATTGGGATGCGGCCTCGTAATCTATTTCGGGATTACCGCCCGCCTTTCTTTGCGCGGTCTGTCTTAACTTGTCTTTACGGCGTGGTTAGCGCCGCGGGGCTAATTCTGCCGCAGGCTCTGTTCTTCCGCAGTGTACCCGAACTACGTCGTTTCGGAAAGCAGCTCTTCAGATCTCCTCTCGCGTCGTTTCATGGTTTGTAAAGACCTTCTGATGATCGGGAATCGCGGCGGCAGTAATGTCGGCGAGAGTTTCGAACGAGCGGCTCGTAGCTTACATCTGGATTATGTCTTTCTCAACGCGAACGATGCGATGAGCGGGCCTCCGATCTATCGAAAGGTCTTCTGGCATCTGTTGGGACGTCGGCCGGTTGCTTTGCGCCGCTTCAGCAAGGCGGTGTTGGATACTTGCCGCGAAGTGAGTCCGCGAGTTCTGCTGACTACCGGGATGGCGCCGATTGACGCCTCCACACTTAGCGCCATTGGGAAGATAGGGATCAAACGTTGCAGCTTTTTGACTGACGATCCGTGGAGTGAATCGGCCCGCAGTTCGTGGTTTTTGCGAGCACTGAAGCAGTACGATTTCGTATTCAATCCGCGTCAGCTTGCCCGAGCAGACCTTGAGTCGCACACCAAGGCGAGAGTAATCGATCTACCGTTCGGATTAGACCCCGAACTGTTTCACGCGCCCCGTACTTATGGGGGAACGGCGAATTACGCGAGTGACGTCTTTTTCGCGGGCGGGGCGGATCATGATCGTGTCCCTTATATCGCCGCGTTGCGTAGCGGAGGACTAAGCGTCGGGGTGTACGGCAGTTACTGGGAGCGGTTTGCGGAAACCCGCGACATCGCGCGCGGGCGGCTTACGGTCGAGGAGTTACCCCATGCGATAGCCGCGGCAAAAGTAGGCTTATGCCTCGTCCGCCGGGCCAATCGGGACGAGCACTGTATGCGGACTTTCGAACTACCCGCGGTCGGCTGCTGCATGCTTGTGGAAGATACCGATGACCACCGCAAGCTCTTCGGTCCCGAAGGACGGACCGTTCTTTACTTCAGCGAGATTTCCGAAATGGTGAGCAAGGCGCAATGGCTGGTGCAAAACGATGCCGAGCGCAAGCGTCTAGCCGAGGCAGCTCACGCTGTAATCACGGCTGGTCGTCATACCTACCGGGATCGCCTGGAGACCATTCTCAACGAGATTGCAGCCCGGCCTTAGAAAGGGCAAGGCTGTCAATCCAAGCCGTCCCGGCGAGGTTTGAGTCGAAGCGCAAGGATGGCTTCCGAACGACGCGAATTTCTAGCACCCTGGTTTCGCCAGGGACAACGATCTCCCGCGTGATCTTCGTCCACGGCTGCGTGCCGGTCACCCCGTCCGTTAGTAAGTCGAGGCGATGGGGGCCTTCGGGGTCGAATATCCGAAAGCGAATCCCCTCGTCAGTGGTTAGCTTTGCCGCACGAACATACGCTTCAAATCGATAAGTTCCGGGTGGAACAAAGGCTTCCTGCCGAACCTGCTGATAGTCGACGTTTTTCTTGCCGTCGAATCGTAGGCGCAACGATCGATTACCAGTATGGGCTACGGTAGCGTCTTCGGTAACTTCGACGTCGTCGCGAGGTTGGATCTCCCAATCCAGTATAGGTCCAGCTGGTTCTGTTTCGAAGCCGCCGTTGTAGATCCAGTTGGTGGCAAGATAGCCATCGGAGTTCGGACCAAGGTAGCTCTTCCAGGCATGCGCGGCCTTTGCGTAATCGGCGTTGTTCCAGAGAACCGCCGTGTAGTCACGGGCGAGGCGATTATCGGCATATGACCGCCCAATCATCCACTTCCACAAGGTTAACGCTTCATCGAATTCACCGGCGCCTAATAGATAGCGCATGTAAGCGCCGGCCGATCTGCTGTTTCCAGCCAGTCCGCTCGCAATGACGCGTGCGGCTGGAATGCGATGCGAGATGTACCAGTCGAATATCGGTGAATCGTAGGTTGCCGTTTTGGAGAGAAGTCGCGCGGTCAGGCCGATCGCCATTTCGGCGCTTCCCCGGTCAGCTTCGAAAGAGGCGACGCGGATTAGGACTGGTGGGACGAATGGCCCAAATTCAAGTGCGCTCGAATAGCTAGACTGCGCCTCCTTTCGGCGGCCGGAGGCAGCGAAACTCTCGCCTAAGTCGCACCACTCGAAAGGAGAGGCAGGGTTTGCGCGCACGGCGCGTTCACGGTCACTGATCGTAAAGGCGGCTGCTCCAGCGTCACAGAGACCCAACCCGCAGAAGACCGCATGGGCGCGCGGATTCGCCGCATAGTCGGTTTCGGACACGATCCACAAGGACGCGCAGAGTACGGCGATAATACTGAGGGTAACGGCTGCGATTTGCGGGAATAGAGTACGGAAGCGGGAGCGTGGAAGGAGACAAAGGGAGGCGAGCGGCAAGCCGGCGGAGATACCAAGAATCCACGCGAATACTACCGCGTTAGCTGGAATATATAGGTTGAAATCAGATAGGCTGTGAAGCGCGATAGCACTGAATGCACCGGCGCAGGCGCATGCCAGGTATCGATTCCGGTGTCCGTTGCGAGGGGCCGCACGGAACGGCCGCAGCGCAATCGGTGTAGTCACAGCCGCAAGGATCAGGAACCCAACGATCCCCAGTTCAGCGAGGAGCTGAAGGTAGTCGTTATGAGCGTAGATGAAGGTCCGTTCAATAACACTAGTCTGATATCGCAAGAATGCCGTGCCGTAGTTACCTAAGCCGGCTCCGAAAACCGGGAAGGCTGCGATCAGATGAGTAGTATCTATCCAGATTGGCCAGCGTCCTTCGCCCGCGTTCTGCGAAGAGGTGAGGACCCGACCGAACCGCGCTACCAATTCATCAGACGGAAGAAACACCAGGCATACGAGGCAGAGGGAGGCAATGGCACCTATGGCAAGCCAGCGTCTCGATCTCTTAAGACTTAACAGTGACCATAGACTACCCGCAACAAGGAGTCCGGCAAGTCCCGATATCAACCCCATCTTCGACTGGCAATCGACCAGGGCCAATAGCATGGCTGCTAAAGCGACGCAAAGGGCGCCTGCCCCGCCAAAGCGGACCCAACGAACACTATCGGCGCCCAAAGTAGCGGCGGAGAGTATCCCCATGGCGGCAAACGGAAGCGCCATCTCGATTAGCCCGGCTAGATGGTTTCGATTGACGTAAGTCCCCGTGGCTTCAGCGCCCTGCAGGCTTTGAGTTATCGCCAGAAACGCTTCCGCCGTGGCGATACAAATCAGGGGGATTGCCGTGAGCCAGGCATTCCGGCTCAGCGATCGCGCGGTAAGTTCCCGGATAAGCAGAAAGACAAGCAGATATCCGAGAAGGCGAAGGAGGTGCGCGAACGTTACGGAAGGGTCCAGCGCGAGAGGGGAGAAGGCGGGGGCAAGCCCGACGCTCTTCAGAGCACCGAGAACGGCGCCGTACCCTGGAGAGACTGCCGGTAGGATTGCCGCCGGCAGCGGCAATAGCTGCAGGGCCACATATCCAAGCGGGAGTAACGGGGCAAATTGCCCGATTCGACTGGGAGAAAGGTTCGCGGACCCACCGGACAACCAATAGACAAGCGACGCGACCCCAATACCGGCGAGCGAGAGATTCCAGTCGAGGAGGGCGGTCGCGCCTGACCGAAAGACGGCGAAGGCCAGGGTAAGACCAAGAACTCCGAAAACGCAACAGACCCGCAGCGCCGGCCAGTCCAAGAATGAAGCGGGTCCCGGAACTTCCGGGCCCGCGCTGAGAACTCTCCTAGGCGCCGGAACGAGCCGGCTGGAAACCCGCATTCAAGTTTGACCAGCGCTTAGCGGGAGACCGGTAAGGTCAAGCCTTCGAAGCGTAGCATCGAGCTTTGTAGCAGACTGTGCCTTTCGGGCAGCAAACACCGCTAGCACAACAAGTCTCTCCGGAACTGCACGCGATGGTGCCGCAGCACACACTGCCGGCCGCAGCGCAGAACGGGCTCGCAGTACTTCTGCAACATATCTGCGTCGCCAAGCAGGAAGCCGTTCCGCAGCAGATTTTGGCTTTGCTGATGCAGTGAGTGGAAGCGCCGTAGGTACAGCATTTCTCCGTTGCGGTAGTGCAGCAGGTGGTTCCGCAGGCGGTTTGCAAATTACTGCACGGGGGACCCTGAGCCGCGTAGAGTCCGGTAGTCTTGCCGAGAACGCCACCGGCGAAAACCGCGCCGGCAAGTTTCAGCGCGTTGCGCCTTGGCATGGGGCTTGCCAGAATGCGGGAAATATCGTCGAGAAAGAAGCTCATACTGTCTTAGTCCTTTCGTTGTTGTAAAGCGTCTTGGGCTAATATTTTGATCGCGTCGACGCCAACTGCGACATCCTTCCGGATGAGGCCGTCTTCGCCGATTAGGAACGCGACGGGGGTGGTGAATATCCCGTACTCTTTGGAAAGCTTCCACTTATCCTGCAGTACTACGGGGAAACTGATTCTGTGCTCTTCCGCTTTGCGCCGATTCTCCGCGGCGTCGCCCCGGCCAACCATCACGAAGCCGAGGCCGTTGTTAGCATGTGCGCGATGCAGACTTGCCAATTGGGGAGCTAGCTCGTCGCACGGACCGCAATGCGGATCGCTAAACACAAGCAAGAGTGGCTTGTGGCGGAAATCTTCGAGGGAGACCATGCGTCCTTCCAGATCGGGAAGCTTGAAGGACGGCGCGGGCGTACCGGCTTTGAGCCCATCGCGCATAATCCGGCTCTGAGCGAGCGGCTGACTCCCCGGCAGGGCGCGGCCGGAAGCCGGCCTGAACCGTTGGATCAACTCCGTGATCGCGTCAGCGCCCACCGTCAAAGGCGAGGCAACACGTCCTTCAACGTCGAGAAGATAGGCCGCGGGTGTGCCCGGGGTTTCGAAAGGCTTCGGTATCTGAGTCGCGTCCGGCATCAAGAGCACAGGCCAGTTCAGTTTCTGGTCCGCCACTAAGCTTCGGTTTGCTTCCGCGCTTCCGTGAGCAAGGAGCACGATTTGAAGTGCGTCGTTATCTATCGGAAGGGCCGCCAGGTCAGGCGCAAGTAGCTCGCAGTAACCGCAGGCCGGATTCCAATTGACTAGAAGAACGTGCTGCCCGCGATAGTCTTCCAGCGCGACTTCCTTGCCCTCCAGGCTAGTTAGCTGGAAGGGTGGGAAGACTTCGCCCAGGGGAAGACCCGGCTGGGCGATTGCGTGTCCTTGCGGATAGGTAGCGACGGCTTCGATGGCATCGAGGCGTATGAGAATGCGGCCTTGTTGCTTCAGGAGCAGATAGATGCCCCCCCAGAAGCTGGCGAGAATGAGTATCAGGAGTGAATCGACAAACATAGCTTAGTTATTGCCTCGCAACATTTGGCAGCCGTATTTTCCGGCCACGCGAATGGCGTGGATCGGGAAGTAGAGGGACGACAGCAACGCGGGAAGGCGCAGCAGCGAGTAATCTTCCTCGTTTGGGCTCCAGATCAAACGCGCGATTGAAGTCAGCCGGTCGCGAAGGCGTTCCCGGGTCCGGAGGAATAATCGATATTGGGTGAATGCGCTTACTTCGTCTTGGCGGTTAAACAAAGAACGGCTGGCTTGACGACTGATCCGAATTGCGGGGGCATCGGCGCGGGCTTCTTTAAGAAAAGCAGCGGGAAGGGGTACGTCCAATACGTCAGATGCCAGCAACAGGCCTACGCGGAGAATTCGGAGTGCGCCGCTCGCGCCGGCTTGCTTCGAGAGTTCAGGCCAATTGATTTCGTTTCCGTGCTTTACCAGCAAACGCGAAATGTCGCAGACGTAGATCAGTTCGGCCCATGAGTGTTTCGCGCCGTGAATGCAGAGCATCAACAACAGATCGGCGGTTGAGAGACTGAGGACATCGCGGCCAAAGAAAGGAACTCGTTCGGCGCGCCGCCAGATCGCTTCATAGTCCAGAGGCAGGCAATAGGAAGACGGGAGGAACGATTGGTGGATTTCAATCGGGATCCTACTTGATGGACTGGTGAAGTGCAGCTCGTAGCGGGACCGAAGATAGGCAGCGCGTTGATAGCTATCGGAAGGTAGATCGGTCGGGTATCCCGCCGCGACCAAGGCCTTACCCGCGCGATGGGCGTCTTCCGGCCGCACGAGGATATCCAGATCGCAAGACTCACGAACGGTCGCGTCGGCGTATAGAATCGAGGACAGCAGGGGACCTTTGAAAGGGATAGCTTCTATCCCGCTGCGGTCGAGTACTTCGAGTACCTTTAGTAGCTCACGTGTAAGAAGAAGATTCCAGCGTACTCTTTGACGCGTATCGGCTTTGTGCGCGCCGACCTCGGCGAGTCTATTTAGACTGGGGCTGACCCGGTGCGCGGCGGCGCAGTTTCGCACGTACTGCCAGTCAAGATCGCCGACAGGAGCTTGCGCGCAGCTCACGTCAGGGCAGCCCACGAACTCGCGGGCGCAGCGCAAAACGAACTCGTCTTCGGGACGGGTGGTTAGAAGCTTCGGCATTCCTAAGTTGAAACTAGAGATGAATCTGTACCAGGTCGTGACGAACAGCGGCGCGGAGCATCATGTTGGCCGAAGGGATGCCGGTGCGGGCGTAAGACTTTTCGCAGTCCTGAACGGAGGGACCGCGCATATCTCCAGCCATGTAAGCCAACCCGGGACAGCGGGTGCATCCGCCGACGTGCGAGCAGGTGGAACAAACCGGAAGCTCGCGGGGGCGAATGGAACGGACATCATTCATCGCCGGGGAGTAGCGCCAGATATCGAGGAAAGCCTGCTGACGGACATTACCGGTAGGTAATGGGAACTGCACGCACGGGAAAACGTCGCCGTAGGGGGAAATGTAACAGTATGTGTGACTCGCACTGCAGGGGAGTTCGTCGAGGACATCGCTATCGACCGGCGGCGGCGGAGCGCAAAATTCGGCGATGTCCCCAACCAGCGTTTCATCGTGCATCACGGCCTTTAGTTCGCCGATGCCGATGCCGAGCCCGAGGATCGAACGGTCGCCATCCATCTTAGGAGTAATGGTAGGATCGATGGTCGATTCCACGCCCAGTTCACGCGCCAGGAGGCGGACGCCGGGATAGTCTCCGAAATTCTGAGCCATTAGGACGTTGGCGATGATAACTTTGACGCCGCGCGCCTTCAAACGCCGAATCGCTTCGATAGAGCGCTTGAGCGATCCGGGAAGCTTCGTAATAGCATCATGAACTTCCGGGCGATGCGAATAGATACTCACCTGAATGGATTCGACACCGAGATCACGGAGACGGTCGGCCTGCTTCTCGCCGATCATGCAGGCATTGGTCTTGATGCGGACGCAGAAGAGATGTTTACGAGCGTGCTCGAGGATATCGAAGAAGTCACGGCGCATCAGCACTTCGCCGCCGCTAAGAGTCAGGAAGAAGGTACCGGCGGCGGCGAGCTGGTCCAGTACGCCGCGGATCTCCTCTAGCGTCATCTCACCGTGATCGTCATGATCCAGGTAGCAATGCACGCATCGCTCATTGCAGCGGTAAGTAACATCCAACTGAACGCCAAGCGGGATGTTCAAGCTCGCCGCGCGGCTATTCATGGATTGCAGTAAAGCGCTCATTGGGCTTCTTCAGTGAAGTTCAGGATGCGGTGCCCGGCGAGTTCACTTAGAAAGCTTTCGACATCCGCGCGAGCCTCATCGGGTTCAACATCGAACTCCTGACAGACGCGCTGGACGATCTCGGAAACCGGCGTGTGCCCGTCGGCGGACTGCCAGATTAGCGCTCCCGCTTCGTTGAGGCTAAAAAGAGTAGCATCGCGCGGAGACATGATCATCATCTCGTCGCCTAGCATTCGGGCGGCGATCTGGTTACTGCGGGCTGGATAGACGTTCATCGAATTAACTCCCAAACGCGATTATCAGGCGTAAAGATCAACTTACTAACTGGAACGGTATTGGCGAAATCGAGCGCGGACTGAAAAACCATCCGCACCAAGGCTTCGTCGTGAGCAAAGAAAAGGATGTTACGGAGAAGCTTGCGGGCCGCTTCGACCGGCTGGATCGGTTCGATGCGATTCTCGGGACCTTGAACCAGGAAGTAAAGCGCTTCGAGCGGCGCGGATAGGTTCACTCCGATACGGGCTAGTTCGCCGGCGAACGGGGTTCCGCAGGCTTCATACCCGCTCTTGGTTCTGCGGACGTAAGAAATTTCGTCTGTAAGTACCTGGGCATCGGGAGGAGCTAGCCGCGAGATGGTGGTTTTGCCGGCGCCGGACACACCGGAAAACAAGAACGCTTTGCCGTTACGGACAGCGCTTGCGGCGTGAACAAGCAAGCCACCGTGCTCTGCCAGCAGCAGCGAATGGAGGATGCGAAGCACGCCGTCAATCGAATACGGATTGGAGCTTTGCCGGACCCAACCGTGACGGCGGACCGGGTCGCACTCGGCGTGAAAATCGCCGCGATCCAGAATCCAGCGGCCATGTTCGACGCGGACAGTCAGATCTTCATCCTCATAAGTAGTAACTGAGGGGATTAGTTCGACATCGAGCTCGAAAACCGGGTCCAACGCGGAGTTGACAAAGCTACCGTAGCGGTCTTTGAGTAAGTCGGAGAACTCGGAGCTATCCGTGCGGACCACCACCGGCAGGCCGCCGATGCTGATGGAGATTTCAAAAGCCACTGAAGCCAACGCAGTCAAATTTGCACCATCCTAGCAAAATAGAGGGCGGCGCGGGTACCGAACTCCGTGCGTTGGAAGACTGCCGCTAGCATTCGGGCAAATACCGTCTGACGAGGGGAGATGAGGCGGCCGCGGCGCTCAATCGCGGTGACTAACCCGAGAATGGCTGTGCGAGGAAGGAGCCTATCGGGGTAACGGAGCCGGTCGCCGCGCGTGATGAGCATGTCGCCGTAGCTTCCGACGATGCGATGGGTAACGAGGCGGCCATGATACTCAAAAACGACGACCTCGCCGGTCCGGATTGGGCGGTCCGGGCGGCTTATTTCAAGCAAATCGCCAGGGCGGATCGCGGGGAACATACTGCTGCCGTTGACCGGCAAGCGAATTTTTCCAAACGAAGTCAGCACCTCGGTCGCGAGCTCCAGCTTGAGGGTGTTAGTCATTAGTGAGAGCCGGTTGTGCAGAGTTGTGCATGCTGCGCGCATAATCCATCAAGGTTGGCCCTGGCTTGTGCATAATTAGGCTTAATTTTGAGGGCTGCCTGATACTCGGAGAGGGCTTCGGGCAAACGGCCCGGCATCTGGGCAAGAGCGCGTCCTAGATTGTTGTGGGCTTCGGGGGAATTCGGCTTGGCCCTCAAGGCGGCCTGGAATTCGGCGATCGCCTCGGACTGGCGGCCGGGCATTTGGGCCAGCGCGATCGCCAAACCGCTGAGCGCGTCGGGGTTGTTGGGCTGGGCGGCTAAAGCGGCGTGGAACTGATCGAGAGCTTCGGGCCGGCGGGCGGGGTTTTGCGCAAGGACGCTGCCCAGGTTGATGCGGAATTGTGCATTATTGGGCTGAATCCGAACCGCATCCTGAAACTGCGCGACCGCTTCGGCATTGCGGCCGGGCGCCTGGAGCAAGGCGACGCCGAAATCGTTGTGGAGTTGGGCGTCGTCCGGTCTCAACTGAATTGCGATCCTGAACTGGTCGAAGCTTTCGGAAAGGCGCTTGGGATCGCGGGCTAGCGCGTTCGCAAGATTCTGGTGCGCTTGCGGGAGCTTCGGATCGAGACGAATGGCGGTTTCGAGTTCTTTGATGGCGGCGGGCATGTGACCGGGCACGCGAGCCAGCGCGTTGCCGAGGTTGTTGTGGGCTTCCGCGTCATCCGGCTTCAGATCGAGGGCGGATTGGTATTCGCCGATGGCGTCCTTTAAGTGGCCGGGCTGCTTCAATTGTTCGATACCCAGATTGTTGTGCGCCATGAAGCTAGCGGGATTTCGGGCTAGCGTGGCGCGATAGAGCGTTCCGGCATCGCGATAGTTAAAGCTTTGACGCCAGGTGAGGACACCTAAGATCGCGAGTAGGATGACGGGAACGGCGGTATCTGCCGGCTTACCGAGGCGGCTGACACCCGAGATCAGGGTGGAAGACAAAGGAACGATCAGCGCCAGGCTAGCAAGGTACTGGAAATGATCGGCGACGTAAGAGAACAGGAACGGGTAGACGTTGACGAAGCCTAGGACCGGGATGAGGGTCACGATAAAGATCGCGGCGGCGGCGAGCGGGCCGCGTTTGCCCCGGCGAGCTATCATCGCCAGCGCAATTAGGATGGCGATGACTCCGAGCGGATAGAGATATTGCAAGGGAGCTTTGGGATCGAGGTTCCAGTGCGGGTAAGTGAAAATCAGGTTGGCGGGCCAGAGTAACTTAGCTGCGTAGAACCAGATGGCGCGTCCGGCTAAAAGGAAGCGCTGGATGGCGTTTAGCGAAAAGGCCGGCCCTTGCGCGCCGATTAGGGTTCGTTCCACCCAGGCGGAGAAGAGTCCGGCGGCGAGGCTTAGTGCGGTCCAGGGGAGTAACGGGCCGATATCGCGCTTCCAGTTGAGGCGGCCCCGCTGCCACCACAGGATTACTAACAACGCGAAGGGAAGTATCGCTGTTACTGACTTCGTCAGCAGCGCCATCACAAAGAGTACGGAGGCCCAAGCGTACCACTTACTTTGGCGCGTGCGGTCGAACTTCAGATAGATCAGCGCCGAAGCCAGACAGAAGACAGCGGAGAGCGTGTTTTTCTGTTCGGAGATCCAAGCTACCGATTCGACGCAGATCGGGTGCAGGGCGAATACTAAGCCGGCTAGCCATGCGCCGGGTAGCTTGAGGAAGCGGACGATAGCTACTACGAGGCAGGCAGCTAAGGCGTGCTGCAGCAGGTTCGCCAGGTGATAGCCGAGGGTGGCATTGCCCCAGATGCGGTGTTCGATCCAGAAGGCAGTGTGGAGTAAAGGATAGTATTGCTGGGTCGCGCCGGGGGAGAACCAGATGCGAAAGAGCCCGTGGAGGGATTGAAGAGCGGGCGCGGTGACGTGGGAGGTATCGTCCCAGAGTAGAGTGCCGCGGAGGGAGGGCCAATAGGCCAGGAGAACGGCGGCGGGGATGAAAAACCAGTGCCACACGGAGACACGGGGACGCGAGGAAACCGCAACAGGTGGGTGCGGAACCGCTGCGACGCGGGGCCGCGGAGGAGCGGAGACAGGGAGACGCGAAGAGGCGTTCATGGCTGAGACATCGCCCGTTGGAGGTTTCGCTGGGCTTGGGGGTCACCGGAGTTTAGGGCCAGCGCGGCGCGGAATTCGGCGATAGCGTCGGCGCGGCGTTCGGGAACGTATAGCAGGACGACACCGAGATCGTTGTGTGCTTGCGCGTCATCGGGGGCAAGGCGCAGCGCCGTCTCGAATTCGGTGATGGCATC
>NZ_CAJCHS010000002.1 GCF_903970205.1 Nevskia soli
GCCGTGACCATCACGTCGATACGGCTTGGCTCGCACGGCGTGAGCAAATGGCAAGGGCCGCAATTACCGTGTTACCGGGCAATACCACCGGTGCGAGCAGAGTCGCGTTCGAAGCCGGGAGGAAGTTCGCAAGCACGGCGGAAGGCACCCCCCGGCAGTTGCTGCAGCGCGACGAGCAGGCACCTCGATCTCGCGCGGTCTTTATCGCACCCAGTGCCGACATGAAATTGGATCACCTAATCGGACTGGAATTTTGGTGTAGTTCCGTTGCTGAGCAATTTTTCCGCAGTCGTGAACTGAGAGCGCGTCGGAGAGCGCTGAATTTCTTGTCTTCACGTCAATAAAAGTCAGTTGACCGCGGCGATAAACAGATTTTCGAAAGAAAATGTTTGACACTTCTGCGTATGGGTGATGTAATTATCCCTGCCTCTCTGACCTAATAAAGGAAACCGCATTGAAACTCATTTTCCTTCCGCGGGTAACCGCGCTGCTATCAACCTGCCTGCTTGCTTCGACTGCAACTCTGACTGGAGCCACTACACCAGTCGTTTACAAAACCACAGTTAACGCGACGGCGACCCAGATCACGATTACCGGCACGAACTTCAGCCCCACCGGCGTTATTCCGTCCGTGACCTTGAACAACCTGACCCTGGGGATCGCGTCATTCACGAACACGGTTGTTATAGCCAACCTGCAATCCGGTCTTGCAGGAACTTACAGCCTCATGGTTACTAACAGCAATAGCCAGACAGTAACTTTCAGCGCGGTTGTTGGTCCCAATGGACCGGCCGGGTCGCAAGGACCTGCCGGACCACAAGGGCCGTCGGGAGCACCGGGGCCGCAAGGGCCCTCGGGAGCGCCTGGAATCCAAGGTCCGACGGGACCAGCTGGTCCGGCAGGGGCGACTGGAGCGGCTGGCAGCCCCGGTCCTAACCCTTTGGCTATCGCGCAGTTGCGCTGGTATGCAGCCAATCAGACGGCTAGCTTCGCCGTGGGCATTAATCCCTTCTCCGTGCTATTCGACGGCGCGAATCTCTGGGTTTCCAATGCCAGCAGTAACACTGTGACGAAACTCAAGGCTTCTGATGGATCTCTGCTCGGGACGTTCAGCGTTAGCAGTCCGAAAGGGCTCGCTTTCGATGGGGCTAATGTGTGGATAGCAAGTCCAACAGGAACACTTACAAAGTTACGCGCCATTGATGGCGCGGTGCTCAACACCGTCAGCTTGGGAGGCCAGGACTATTATTTGGCCTTCGATGGGGCTAGTCTCTGGGTGACTAGCCCCAGCAATAATCAAGTAGTTAAAGTTCGAGCCAGTGACGGCGCGGTACTGGGGACCTTCTCCGTGGGCCAAGGTCCTGACGGGGTTGCCTTCGACGGGGCGAATATCTGGGTGTCTAGCTCAGACGGCAACATCGTGACCGAGCTGCGGATTAGCGACGGTGTAGTCCTCGATTCAGTTACGGTCGGTCCTAGTCCGGTTTCGTTGGCCTTTGATGGGGCCAACATCTGGGCGGTTAACCAAGGAGGTAATACCATCACCAAGCTGCGGGCCGCCGACGGGACGGTGCTGGGCACCTTCCCCGTGGGCCAAACCCCGGGCGGTGTCGTCTTTGACGGCGCCAACATCTGGGTAACGAACGAAAACGGTAACAGCGTCACCAAGTTACGCGCCAGCGACGGCACGTTTCTTGGGACATTCGCCGTGGGAAGCGGACCGGTTGGGATAGCTTTCGACGGCGCCAACATCTGGGTGACAAACGATGATAGCAACACCGTATCCAAGCTCTGACCGGTATCCGGACACTAAGGAAGACTCGAAATGACGACACCCTCTCTCAAACTTACCGCGCTCTTACCGCTATTGGCAGCCTCACACGCTGTAGCCGCTGTTTCTATCTATAACGTTGCAACCAATTCGGCTCAGACACGATTGTTTATTACCGGCACTGGCTTTAGCCCGAGCGGCGTCGCACCGGGCGTTGTATTGGGTAACAATAACCTAACTTTGCTTTCCTTCAACAATACGAGCCTGGTGGCCGCACTATCGGGGAGCTTGATAGGAACCTACGATTTGGTGGTCACCAACTCCAACAACGGAAGGACCACATTCAGCGTGGCCTTCGGCTCGGTTGGACCTGCTGGTCCAGCCGGACCGCAAGGACCCATAGGCGTAACGGGCCCCCAAGGCCCAGCGGGACCGCAAGGGGCCCAGGGCTCCCCAGGTCCCCAAGGACCGCAAGGCCCCGCCGGCTCGCCCGGACCAGTTGGGCCCTCCGGTCCCAACTACCTCAATGTGGCTTTGTTGCGCTGGTACGGCGCCAATCAATCGGGGAACAGTTTCGCGGTCGGCACTTATCCCGTAGGCGTGACCTTTGATCGTTTCAATGTCTGGGTGACCAATAACGGAGCAAGCACAGTGTCCAAACTGGCCGCCAACGATGGCACAGTTCTGGCTACATATAGCGCAGGGACGGCTCCGCAGGGCGTGGCGTTCGATGGCGCAAATCTATGGATTTCCAATTACACGACGGGTACCGTGACTAAGTTGCGGACGAGCGATGGGACGATTCTCGGCACGTTTGCAGTAGGCGCCGCCCCGTACGGAGTCGTATTCGATGGGACCCACATTTGGGTGGCGAATTCGGGAAGCAATACGGTTAGCAAGATCCAGGTCGGCGACGGCTCGATCCTCGGTACCTTCGCCGTCGGTTCGGCCCCGATTGCCTTGGCTTTCGACGGAACCAATATTTGGGTTGCCAACTCCGGCAGCAACAGCGTGACAGAGCTCGCAACTTCGGGCTCAACGGTGGCAACGTACGCGGTTGGCCCCTACCCGAGCGGATTGGCAGTAGCGGGTACAAGTATATGGGTTTCGAACTACGAAAACAGCACAGTCAGTGAATTGCAAATCAGTAACGGCGCGAACCTGGGCACATTCTCCGTTGGAAGCAACCCCTTCGGAGTTGTCTTTGACGGGACAAATATATGGGTGACGAACTCCGGCAGCGCGTCAGTTACCGAACTGTTGGCGAGCAATGGCTCCTTGGTGGCGACCATACCCGTGGGCAGTTCTCCGTCCGGTATTGCTTATGACGGTTCAAATATCTGGGTGGCCAACAACCTGAGTGGAACCGTTTCGAAGCTCTAGCGACTCGACGCGAACACAAGGGGAGAATCTAGAAATGAAAATTGGAATCTGGGCACTATCATTGGCGTCGGCCGGCTTCGGACTCATCCTGGCGGCCCCTGCTTCAGCTGCCAGCGCGCCGGTCATTTACAGCGTAACAGTTAATTATGCCGCTTGCCAGATCAACATAACGGGACTGCACTTCAGCCCTTCTGGCGGCGCACCGGGCGTGAGCTTTAACAATGCGAGCCTCACGGTGGTTTCCTATAGCAGCACGGACATAGTGGCTGGCATACCTTGCAGTCTGCTGGGAAGTTACAACTTAACCGTGACGAATACCGCGAATCTGAAGGGGACGTTCGCCGTGGCGCTCGGAGCTGCCGGGCCGCAAGGCCCCCAAGGTCCGCAAGGTCCCCAAGGTGCGCAAGGGCCGGCCGGCGCTCAAGGTCCGCAGGGTCCGCAAGGGCCTGCTGGGCCGGCAGGCCCTTCGGGTCCGGCTGGGACGCCGGGTCCGCAAGGTCCGGAAGGCCCGAACACTCTGGACATTGGCCTTCTGCACAGTTACTCCGCCAATCAAGTCACTAGCTTCGTCGTCGGCAATCACCCGATCGATATGATGTTCGACGGCGCGAGTATCTGGGTGGCGAACTTCGGCAGTAGCACGGTAACGAAACTGGATGCCGCTACCGGCAACGTCCTAGGAACTTTTACCGTAGGTACTAACCCGGTGGGCATCGCGTACGACGGAGCCAACGTCTGGGTGTCTAACAACGGAGCGAATAGCGTAAGCGAACTGCGCGGCAGTGATGGCACCTTGCTGCAGACGGTCGCTGTTGGAAACATGCCCAAGAATGTCGCCTTTGACGGAACCCACATCTGGGTCGTGAACTCCAGTGATAACACTGTCTCCGAGTTACTTGCCAGTAACGGGACAGTCGTGGGAACCTATCCGGCCGGGTCCGGACCAACCGGTATTGCTTTCGACGGAGCCAACATGTGGATAACCGATTCTACCGGCAACAGCGTCACGGAATTGCAGGGAAGTAACGGCTCGGCATTGGGAACCTTCGCCGTGGGTACTGATCCACAAGGCATAGCCTTCGATGGCGCGAATATGTGGGTGGCAAATCAGAAAAGCAACAACATAACGAAGTTGCGCGTAAGCGACGGTGCAGTTCTGGGGACTTACACCACCGCATCGCAGTCCAGTAATGTCGTCTTTGACGGTACTTACATCTGGGTTTCATGCACTGGAAGCGTGGTAAAGCTCAACGCCGCCAACGGCGCCCTGATTGCGAAGTACTCAGCAGGTGGACCTTATGGTGTAGCATTTGACGGCGCCGACGTTTGGGTGTCCAACGAGAACCTCGGCACCGTTTCAAAGCTGTAACGCTTACTAACCTCACTGCTGATGAGCCTGAAAAACAAGGTCAATTGGTAGATGAGTTTCGCTTGCTGATCTTGGGCGTTAGGCGAGGGTAGATGTGGCTTGAGTTTGACTCACCGGTCGCTTACGCTCTCGGCTCAGTAACCAGCCCGGCCAACTTAGCTGGTTCGGTTACCGGCAGCCGGCAGACGAAGTTCTCGCATACGAAGGCGGCGGGTTGACTGTCGATCGGCTTCCACTCGCGCGCGGTTTCGTTCCACTTCGCAATCGCTTCACGCGACGCGTCGTCGACCAACAGGATCGCGGTATCGGGAAGAAAGTGTTTCCGCACTTCACCGATCAGGGCCGCTGTTGCGACCTCATCGCGGAAGCCGGCGATTACGATCTGACGCGGGGGCGACAAGGCGAGATCGACGGCGCACAGCATTTCCGGAATGGCGAAAGGCTGCGCTCGCAATCGCGCGCCGAAGGCCCGGAGCGCCTTGCGTCCCGCATCTCCGAATGGGAGAAGTCCGGTAAGGCGCTCGATGCGCAGGAGCGCGATCGCCGCGACTGAGTTACCTGCCGGCTCGGCCCCGTCGTAATCGTCTTTCATGCGGAGGAGCGCGCGCGGGTCGGCATTCTCGATGGCGGTCGTGAAGAATCCGCCGTGCTCTTTGTCCTCGAAAAGCTCGCGCATGCGCTCGGCCAGCGCGATCGCAAAGTCCAGATGCCCTGGATCGAAATCCGCCTGGTAGAGATCCAGCAACCCACTTATGAGAAATGCGTAGTCATCCAGAAACCCGTGGATCGCGGCCTCGCCGTCGCGATAGCGCCGCAGCAAGGTTCGCGTTTCAGCGTTCCACATCGTCTTCCGGATGAACGACGCGGCCCTTCGCGCAGCGCCCAGGTAAGTATCACTACCGAGCGCCGCAGCAGCGACCGCGAATGCCCCGATCATCAACCCGTTCCAGGCAGTCAGCACCTTGTCATCGAGATGTGGGCGAACGCGGTCACCGCGCAATTCCAGCAAGCGCCGCTCGGAAACCGCAAGCGATTGCGCAACTTCGTTTAACGGCAGATCGAAATGATGCGCGGTCTCTTCGGGCGAATAAGCGCTGAACAGAATGTTGCGGCCTTCAAATTCGCCATGCGGATCGTTCTGAACATTGCCGTGCTCTTCAGCGCCATAACGATACATGAAAAGCTTCGCCGCTTCTTCCCCGAGAGCCGCGCGAATCTCAGCAGCGCTCCAAATGTAGAAGGCGCCTTCGCCTTTCTTGGTGGGTTCCGCTGGATCGATCACGCTATCCGCGTCTTCCGCCGAATAGAACGCGCCTTCCGAGTACGTCATGTCGCGCATCACATAGTCCAGCACGCGCCGCGCTTCGGCTGCGAACGGCGCATAGCGCGTCACCAGATACGCTTCGGTCAGAGCCCGCGCCAGCTGCGCCTGATCGTAGAGCATCTTTTCGAAATGCGGCACGAACCAATATTCGTCTACGGAGTAGCGATGGAAGCCGCCTCCAAGCTGATCGTTCATGCCGCCGCGGGACATCGCTCGCAGCGTCGTGACTACCATCTCCAACGCTTCGGCGTTTCTGGTGCGAGCGTGGTATCGCAGAAGAAAATCCAGAACCGCGGGGCGCGGGAATTTCGGAGCTTGTCCAAATCCTCCGAGGCGCGGGTCGAACAGACGGCGGCAAACCTGGAACCCGGAATCCAGAGCGTCCGCGGCGATGTCGGACGACGGCGCGCCCACTTCCGCTTCCCGCGCCAGATCCGCCGCGACCTGTTCACTGGCCTCGACGATGCGCTCGCGCTCCGTTGCCCAGACGTGCGCGATGCGTTGCAGGACAGCGGGAAACCCGGGCCTTCCATAACGGTTCTCGGGAGGGAAATAGGTTCCGCCCAGGAAAGGCAGCCCATCCGGCGTGAGCCAGACGGACATCGGCCACCCGCCCGCGCCGGTCGACGCTTGGACATAGGCCATGTAGGTGCGATCGACGTCCGGCCGCTCCTCACGATCCACCTTGATGCTGACGAAGTGCCGGTTTAAAAGCGCCGCGATCTGTTCGTCCTCGAAGGACTCATGCTCCATGACGTGGCACCAATGGCAAGTCGAATAGCCGACGGAAAGAAATACCGGCTTGGCCTGCGCACGCGCCGCTTCGAAGGCCTCGTCGCCCCAGGCGTACCAGTCGACTGGATTGTTTTGGTGCTGCAGAAGGTAAGGGCTTTTCTCGCGCGCGAGTCGGTTGGGCATGCAGATTCGATTGTCGCGAATGTTGGTGCGCCGTCGGGAGTTGTGCGCCCTCGCACGTCGGCAAAACGATTGCCGTCTCGACGGCGTGAAGTCACCGACGCGCCAATCCTGCGAGCACGTGGACCCGGTTCAGTCCGCCGCCGATGCCGGTCTGCGTTACGTCACGAAAGATAGTCCCGGCTTCACCCGCAAGCGCCGGGGGGCCGACTTCATCTATCTCGACACGCACGGAACGGTGCTGAAGGACAAAGATCATCTCGCGCGCATCCGCAGCCTGGTGCTCCCTCCGGCTTGGGAGAACGTCTGGATCTGTCCTAACCCCAACGGGCACCTTCAGGCGGTGGGAGTTGACGCGCGAGGGCGAACACAATATCGCTATCACCCGCGCTACCGCGAAGTTCGCAACGAAACCAAGTTTCGAAAGATGCTGGAGTTCTCACAAGCGCTACCCACGGTCCGAAAGCGCGTCGCGCAGGATCTTACGAAACCCGGACTGCCGCGCGAGAAAGTACTGGCGACCGTTGTGCGGCTTCTCGAAACCACGTTCATCCGCATCGGGAATGTCGAATACGCGCGCGAGAATGAGTCCTTCGGCCTGACCACCCTTCGCAATCGGCACGCGCAAATTGAAGGCAGCACGGTGAGGTTTCATTTCCGCGGCAAGAGCAAGCAGGAGCATGAAGTGGAGGTTCACGACCGGCGCCTGGCGAAGATTATTCGCGAGTGTCAGGACCTGCCCGGGCACGAGCTTTTTCAATACGTCGACGAATCGGGACAGCGCAGCCCGATTGATTCCTGCGACGTGAACGATTACTTGAAGCAAATCACCGGCGCGGATTTCACCGCGAAGGATTTTCGGACGTGGGCCGGCACGGTGCACTCCGCGTTGCACCTCGCGGAGATCGGCCCGTTCAATTCCGATACCGAAGCCAAGCGCAATATTGTTGCCGCGGTGAAATACACGGCGCAGCGCCTGGGCAATCGCCCCGCGACTTGCCGCAAATACTACATTCATCCCGAGGTGCTCGAAGCGTACACCGATGGCACCCTCCTGCAGTACATTAAGGCGCCGGAGGAACCGTTCCTCCCGACCGAGACATCGCTCCATCCGGAAGAGCAGTGCGTGGTGAAATTGATCCGGAGCAGGGAATTGGCGGCGGTATCGGCGTTGGTATCGGAAACCAGGCGCGCGGCTTAAAGATATACTGATTTGGCCATGAATCGCAGAAAGCTGCTGCTCTCGGCCCTTTCAGCTCCCATGCTGGCAAGCGCCCAATCCGTTCCGGGACCATCCCGGCAGTTTTTCGAACTCCGCTGGTTCTACCTGCGCAACGGGAATCACGCGCCGCGCATGATGGACCTGTTGAAGAATCACTGGGTTGCCGCGGCGAACGGAACCGGCATCAAGCCGGTTGGATTGTTTCAGCCGACGTTCGGAGATCAGGCGCCGTCGGTCCTGATGATTTCGCAGTTCTCCAGTGCAACGGAGGCGGCGGACGGGTTCGACCGGATGATGCGCAACGCGGAGTTCGCCGCGGCTTACGCGCAGGCCAATCTGCCCGAGCCCGCCTTTGTTCGCATGGACGTGACCTTGCTCCGCGCATTCGAAACGACGCCGTCGCTGGTTCTTCCATCCGAGCTCCCGAATAACGCATCGCATATTTTCGAGCTGCGAACTTATGAATCGAACTCGATGGTCAGCCTGCGCAAGAAGTTGGAAATGTTCAACAGCGGGGAAGCGGCCATATTCAAGCGCCTCGGATTGGCGCCTGTGTTCTTCGGCGAAGGCGTATTCGGCCGCAATCTGCCGAGCCTGACTTACATGTTGTCGTTCGCCAACATGGCCGAGCACGATCGCCTGTGGAGCGCGTTCGTTGCCGATGCGGAGTTCACCAAGCTGCGCACGCAGCCCGGCTACTCAGACGCGGACATCGTTTCCACGATCAGTAACTCGATCCTGCATCCGCTAGGATTTTCGCAAATTCGCTAAAATAGCAGGAACGCGGTTAGCGTTCATGAGCCAAACGACGACATTCCGCGAACCCGAGGTAGTGGAGGAGCGCGACCTCACTCCGCTATACCGTGTCGTGCTTCTCGACGACGACGACCACACGTACGATTATGTGGTCGAGATGCTTCAGAAAATCTTTGTGTTCACGCTGCAGGAGGCGTATCAACATGCGGTCGAAGTGGATACGCGCGGCCGTACCGTGTTAATCACCTGTGAGCTGGCGGAAGCGCAATTCGGACGGGATCAAGTCCAGACCTACGGCCCGGACTGGCGCCTGGACCGCAGCAAGGGCTCGATGTCGGCAATCGTGGAACCCGCGGGGTGCGAAAGTTAGCCGCGAAAACTAACCGTGGCTATGTCCCTCAAGTGTATTCCGAACTCTCCGCACCAGCGTTTCCGGCGTAAAGGGCTTTCGCAAGTAGCCGCAAACGTCGGTCACACCTTTCCCCGCGATCTCTTGCGCATCGAATCCCGACATAAAAATACAAGGAATTTCGGGGTTCGACGCATGAATCTCTTTCACCAGTTCCGGACCGCTGATTCCCGGCATGACAACGTCTGTAAGCACAAGGTCGAACTTCAGCTTCGCCCGTTCGCGCAGGGCGGTATTCGGGTCGTCGAATTCGTAAACCTTGTAGCCGCAATGTTTTAATACGGAGCGCGCGAACGAAAGCACAAGCTTCTCATCGTCGACAACCAGGATAGCCTCTGTACCACGAAAGTTTTCGAGCGCCGCCGGGCGCACGATCTGAGTACTCAATGTCATTTAAATGTGACTAGAAACGACGGTATTGTCAAACCTACATAGACCTTTTCGAAACGAAACGTGCCGACCTGATCGTTGGCGGCACGGTTCGCGTCAAGCTAAACTAGTTCAGTGAACAGAATTACAACATTTTTGACGGTGGGAAGTTTTCTTTGCCTTTCCGGCGTAGCCTTGGCACAGACTACTGCAACGCCTTCCGCTCCAACCGGTGCATCGCCGGTTTCCGCAGGGCCGCCTGCTTCCACGAATTCCGGGATTACCGCTCCGACGGATCCCAACAAAGTCGTTCTCAGTGTCAACGGCGAAACCATGACCGCTGCGCAGTTCGACAAGTTTACTTCGGCGTTTCCGCCGCAACTCCAGGCTGCTCTGCGTGGACCGCAGCGCCGGACGTTTGTCGATCAGTACGTGCAACTTCTGATTGCTTCGAAGGAAGCCGAGAAGCTTGGACTTGATAAGAAACCCGAAGTGCATCAGCAGATCCAGATTCAGACGGATCAGGTGCTGGCCAATGCTCTCTATCAGCACTACAGCTCCGATGTGAAGATCACCGAGGCGGATATCGAGAAGTACTATCAGGATCACAAGAGCGAGTTTGAAACGGCCAAGGCCCACCACATACTCATTCGGTTTAAAGGATCACCTGTTCCGCTTGGTAAAGACAAGAAAGAACTGACGGATGAAGAAGCGCTCGCCAAAGCCAAAGAAGTGCAAAAGCGCTTGCTCGCCGGTGAAGATTTCGAGAAGGTAGCTAAGGAAGTTTCCGACGACACGTCCGGCAAGGGCGGCGATCTCGGAGTGGTCAAGCACGGCGCGATGGTGAAGGAGTTCGACGAGGCGGTGTTCACATTGCCGGTCGGAAAGATCAGCGATCCGGTGAAGACGCAGTTCGGATATCACATCATCCGGGTGGATTCCCGTGAAGAGAAGCCGCTCTCGGAAGTCAAGGCGGAGATTGAAACCAAGCTGCGCCCCGAGCTGGCCAAGAAGGAAATGGACGCGCTGAAGACCAAGGCGAACGTTACCATCGACGAACAGTTCTTCACGCCGCCATCGCCCACCGCCCGCAAGTAGCGTCGGGCGATGAAGACTATCCTCCCGCGGCTCTGCTGGTTCGCAGTCGTGGGAGGAAGTCTCGCGGCCCAATCCCGGCGACAGGCTTCGGCGCCCACATTCGCGACGCCGAAGGCGCAGGCAGGCTGGCGTTCTCCATCCCCAGTGTCACGCTCTTGTCAGAAAAATGCTAGTATATTTCTGACATGAAGGACCTCACGCTGAGAGTTTTGGAGCGCGCAAAAGCAGTGCCGGGATCAGCACTCCCCGCAAAGGCATTTGCCGACCTTGGCAACCGGGCCGCCGTGGACCAAGCATTAAGTCGACTGGCCAAAGCCGGCAAGATCAGGCGAATCGCTCGAGGCGTTTATGATTTGCCTGAGAACCATCCGACACTGGGCCCGCTCTCGCCGGACCCCGATACCGTGGCGAGGGCTATCGCAGACCAGTCGGGTTATCGTCTGCAACCGACCCCGGCGCGGGCAGCGAACGCACTCGGTCTTTCCTCGCAAGTTCCCGCGCAGATTGTTTATTTGACCGACGGCGGTTCGCGAAAGATCAAAGTCGGAAACCAGATCATCCAGTTCAAGCACGCGGGGCCGCGGGCCTTACTCGGAGCGGGTACTCCTGAGGGTGTTGCCTTGCAGGCCATCCGTGCTTTTGGGCCTGACCACCTCACGGACAACGTGATCCGGCAGCTTCGCCAAAATTTGCCGTCTGATGCAAAGTCAGGACTCAAGAAGCTGGCGAGGCACGCGCCCCAATGGATGGCTTCTGCGATCGAAGCGGTAACGGCTTAGTTCGCGCGGCTTACAAATGGATCGCTTCGCCCTACTCCCCGCCGCGGAGCGAGCAACCGTTTTCCGCGAGGCCGCCTCGCGCGGGCGGATCGGCTCCGCTGCGATCCTTGAAAAGGATTTCTGGGTCTGTTGGACGTTGAAAAGAGTCTTCTCATCTAAGGCTCTGCCGGGACCACTGTTCAAAGGCGGGACCTCCCTTTCCAAGGTCTACCAGATCATCGAACGTTTCTCGGAAGACGTTGACTTAGTTCTCGACCGCCATGCCCTCGGATTTACTGGAGATCAGGACCCTCCCAATATCGCGGGTACAAAAAAGCGCAACCGAAAACTGGATGAATTGGCCCGCGGATGTTCGGGAACGGTTTGTGGCGCTGTTTTAGACGAACTTCAGAAATCATTCGCCACGATGCTCGGGGAATCGGATTGGAAGCTTAGCGAGGATCCGGCCGACGCGGATCGGCAGAGTCTCTTGTTCGCCTATCCGCGCGGCCTGGAAGCAGACTTGTACAGCTTAGGCGCTTACGTACGTCCTGTCGTTCGTTTGGAGTTCGGATGCCGCGGCGATGTTTGGCCGTCGGAGCAACGTTCGATACGGCCGTACATCGCCGATGCGCTTCCGGGCCTTTTGAGTCAGCCGACTGCTGAAGTCCACGCTCTTCGTCCGGAACGCACATTCTGGGAGAAGGCCACGTTGCTTCATGCTGTTTACCATTCGGGCAAGATCCCGCCCCGACTTTCGCGGCATCACTATGACCTCTCGCGTTTGTACCGGCACGAATCCGGACAGGCGGCGATCAAGGACATTGGGCTCCTGGAGAGCGTTGCCGATCACAAGAAAGTATTCTTTCGGGAAGCCGCGGCGCGGTACGATCTCGCCCGGCCGGGAAGCCTTCGGATCTGCCCTCCGAACTCCCAGGTGGCCGGGATTCGAAGCGACTATCGGGACATGCGCGAGATGTTCTTCGGTGAAGCTCCAACGTTCGACAATGTCATGGAGGATCTCAAACAACTCGAAGATCGTGTCAATTCTTAAAGGCGCGGCGGCTCTTAAACGCACGGCGGCGACGCACGGATACGATGTGCCCCACCGAGAGGGAGGGTGCCCTTAGCGCTCGCCTTAACCGCGATGCAGCACGATCACGGAATCGGATTCCCGCACGGTCGGAAAGGTTTTCGAAATATGATCGTGCCAGGTCAGGTTCTCTTCATCTACCAGCGCCCAGAACAAACCGAGTCCGCCCGAAAGCACGCCGATCCAGCAACCCGTCAGACGTAACGCGCGGCTGCGCCAGTCCGGCGCAAACCCGTCGAAGTTGATGAGCCGCAGATTGGTCCATCGCAGGCCCGGCGTTACCGTTCCGGCGATGGCAAACACCAAACCGTAAAGCAGCGCGGAAATTGCGAGCAGCCCTCCGGTCATCAGCAATGCGGTCCGGCTTAGTGGGGCGGGGTGGGCCATGGCGAGGAATGTCCCGAGCATGATGCCGAACGCGATCAGGATCATGCTGGCATCGAGTGCCGCGGCTGTCGCGCGGTGAATCGGCGCGGCCACCGCGGCATCGCAGTAGATTACGGCTTCCGCGTTGGTTTTCAGCGTCCGTGCGGCGGGTTTCGCGGGAGGCAGGAAATCCAGCGTCGTCTGCGTCTCTTGAGTGTCCTGCTTCTTGGTCGCAGGTTTTGAAGTGGATCGCGGCTTCTCCGCCTTGACGTCAGGTTCCCTGAGCGCAGGTCTGGCGAGGGCCGGCGCTGCTGCGGCGCCGCCCCCGGCAGAAATTCCCGGCGGCGGTGGGACGCGCGTAATCGTTCCGAACGGAATGATCTTCGGTTGCAATTCCGCGCCGAATAATGACGGTTGCAAATTTCGCTTCGGCAGCTCATCCAAGGTGGGCGCCGCGTCGAGAGAAATCGGGCGTGCCGGGGGTTTCTGCGCCGGTATCCGCTGCTCTGCGACGGGAGCCGTCACGGTGCGCGCCGCCAGCGCATTCGCCCCCAGCGCGCGGACCGCGACCCGCACATGTTCTTCAGCCAAATGCGGCGGAGCCGCCTGCGCCGTACCTTGCAGGCGCCTCCCGCAACGCCGGCATCGGTGTTCTTCGTCGAGATTTGTGAATTGGCAATAACCGCACTTCATGATTTCATCCGGACTTGCTACCCTGAACGTTTGCCGCGCCACGCTCTTTTGTTGGGGCCCGCTTTCAGCGTTTCGCGTGATCCCGTCTCCCGCGCCGTCTTTAGCACCCTGGGTGAGTACCCCACTATCAGTCTTGGTAACACAAAAGGGTGGTCCCGCGCGCGGGCTTTCTCTCGAAAACTACTCCTCCCATGGGTGCTTTGCCTGCTGTTCCCGCAGATTCTGCTACCGCAATTTAGCAGAATCCTGAATCTGCCGTCCGCGCCCGAACCTTCGCCTCCGTCGGAACTCACGCCGGACAAACTCGATCATGTCGTGCGCCCCAACGCGCCCGCGCTCGACCGCATCAACGTGACCGCTGATGAGCGGCAGGTTTCCGAAAGCGGCGTCTACCACCTGCGCGGTCACGCGGTGATCGAGCTGAGCGATACGATTCTCAAGGCCGACGAGATCGACTACAACGAGGAGACCGGCGACGCCGAAGCGCGGGGCCACGTCTACTATGAGAACTTCACGCAAAACGAACGGCTCACTTGCGACCGGGTCGAGTACAACACCGACACGCAGCACGGCAAGTACTACAACGTACACGGCTACATCAAATCCCGCATCGACGCGCGGCCCGGCATGCTCACCTCCAACAACCCGTTCTACTTCGAGGGTAAGTGGGCCGAGCGGATCGAAGACAAATACATTGTGCATGACGGAATGGTTACGGGGTGCAAGCTGCCGCACCCCTGGTGGACGCTGCACGGCCCTAAGTTCGATGTGATTCCTCAGAAGCAGGCCAAAGCTTATAACGCCTGGTTTCACATCAAGCAGTTTCCGATTTTTTACACGCCCTTCTTCTATAAGTCGCTGGAGAAAGACCCTCGCGAGAGCGGCTTCCTGACTCCGAACGTCGGTCACAGTTCGCTGCGCGGTTTCATGTTCGGACTCGGCTACTATTGGGCGATCAACCGCAGTTACGACGCGACTTACCGGGTACAGGATTTTACCGGCGTGGGTACCGCGCACACTCTCGATTTTCGCGGCAAGCCCAATGCGAATACGGATTTCAGCGCCATCCTCTACGGCGTATGGGATACGGTCCGCCAGAAGGACGGAAATTTCTATAGCGGCGTCGACGCGCAGTTCTCCGGTAAGTCGAATCTGGGGGATGGCTGGCTGGCCCGCGGTAACGTCGATTACCTGAGTTCCCTTGGATTCCGCCAGCAGTTCAGCGAGTCTTTCAACGCCGCCATCTTCTCCGAATCCGTTTCGCGCGGCAGTATCGAAAAGTACTTCGGAATGGATTCGTTCGAGATCTATGCCGAACGACTCCAGTTGTATCAGGAGGCAGTCCCATCGAACGATTACGTGATCCTGCGCAAGCTTCCCGAGCTGAGCTATACGGGGCGGGATCAGCAAGTTAGCGATACTGTTCTCCCGGTCTGGTTCTCGTGGGATTCAAGCATGGGTCTGGTGCATCGGAGCGACCCGACGCAGACCGATCAGAGTAATGCGGCGATCATCAATGAGAACGCTTATTCCACTTCGCAGTTCATGCCGCGTCTCGATCTGGAACCCGAGGTCAAGACTGCATTCCGCTGGGATGGTTTCGATCTTATTTCAAGCTTCACGCTTCACGAGAGTTATTTCGGACAAAGTCTCATTCCGGGCGCTTCTGCGGATAACGGACTGCCCCCCAATGCAATTGCCGGCGGAGTTACCAACCGGCTGGCGGCGGAGTTCGATCTAGAGCTCACGATGCCCACGATCGAGCGCATTTACAACAAGAAGACTTTCCTGGGCGATAAGTTGAAGCATGTCATCGAACCGCGCATTACTTACAAGTACGTGGACGGCGTGGATGATTTCGAACGCCTGATCCGCTTCGATGAACTCGAGACGTTGGCCGATACCGACCAGGTGGAGTTTTCGCTGACCAACCGGATTTACGCCAAGCGCGGCGACACCGTCAGCGAAGTGTTCATGTGGACGCTATCGCAGGAACTGTACTTCGATCCCACGTTCGGCGGCGCCATCGTCTCCGGGCAGCGCAATGTCACGCTCGATTCCCTGGAGTTGACCGGATATGCGTTTCTCGATCAGCCGCGCCATTATTCGCCGCTCGATTCGGAGGTTCGCATCAGTCCCATCAACGGCATCTTTATCGAGTGGCGCGCGGACTACGATCCGTTGCGCGGTGGATTGATCGATTCCGGATTCACGATGGACTTCCACCGCAAACATTTCAATTTCTCGGCGGGGAATAACGACGTACGCGGGGTGAACTTATTCAGCACGAATGGACAGCCGCAACTAACCAATCAAACCTATATCTCACCGCCGGCCAACCAATACCGCTTCTACGCGGGGTTCGGCGACACGAACCGGCGCGGATGGAACGCGGGCATGTCCGGCGTTTATGACTACCGCACATCGACCTTACAGTACGCGATCATTCAGGTGACCTATAACACCGATTGCTGCGGCTTCACCACACAGATGCGGCGCTTTAACATCGGCACGCGGGACGACACGGACTACCGGATCGCATTTACAATTGCTAACGTTGGGCAGTTCGGGAATTTGCGCAAGCAGGAACGTTTGTTCTAGGGGAGCGAACCAAACGGCGGACCACCCACTCACTTGCATACCGATCACCTACATAGCGAGGCGGCATGCATACGTGATGCGTACCCTGTCCGGTAGCTTTCTCATGGCATCCACAACGGCGCCACTCGGACCGGTATCGATCTACGAACAGACCGAACCGCAGGAAGCCGTACTGCCTAACGGGCTGACGATCCAGTGATTTACGTGCCGCCCGTTCCAAGTTTCCGCACGTTAAACTTCTAAGCCGCGGGCCTTACTCCCATCCTCCGCCCAGCGCGCTGTAGAGTTGCACTAACGCTAAAGCTTCTCCTTGCTGGGCGCCTACAAGGTTCAGTTGGGCGGCATATAAGGTTGAGTCGGTAGTGAGCACTTCGAGATAAGCTGCGGCGCCGCCCTGATAACGGACGCGAGCGAGCCGCGTCGCGTCCTGAGCCGCGAAAACGAGCTTCTCCTGCTGCTCGCGAAAGGCGCGCTGCTTGTTCAGGGCGATCAGGGCGTTGGACACATCACGAAATGCCCCCGCGATGGCCCGCTGATAACTAAGCACCATTTCCTTCTCGGTTTCTTTCGCCAGCCGTAGCTGACCGCGGAGCTTGCCGCCTTCGAAAATCGGCTGGGTGAGCGATCCAATGCCGTAAATCGTCTTACCCGAGATATCGAAGAGATTGGAGAACTCATTGCCGCCGAGTCCTGCCGATGCAGTTATTGAAAGCTGTGGAAAGAACTGAGCGCGCGCCACGCCGATCTGCGCGTTGGCCTCGATCAGCGTTTGTTCCGCTTGCTGAATGTCGGGACGGCGTGCCAGCAACTTCGAAGGTATCCCGGTCGGCACATCCTGCGGCGGCGGCGTAAGCGCGTTGGGATCGGTGTGCGCCACCGGACCTGGGTTGGCGCCCAGGAGATAGCTAAGTGCGTTCTCCTGCTGTTGCACCTGTTGTTCGAGTTGTGGCAGCTGGGATGAGGCCGTATAGAGAAGCTGCTCGGCTTGCCGCACATCTGACAGCGGAGCGGAACCTCCGCGCTCCAGCGTCTCCGTTAACTTCACCGAATCCTGGCGAACGTTGAGAGTTTGCCGCGTGATTTCGATCTGGCGGTCAAGTGCGCGTAACTCGAGATAGGCTGTCGCAACCTGCTGGACCAGGCTTAGTTGAACGGCCCGCTGCGCCCACGTCTGCGCCAGAAGTTGGGCGCGCGCAGCTTCGGTCTGCCGGCGGTACAGCCCCCAGAAGTCCGGTATCCAGGAGGCGCCGAGATTGAAACTGCCGAACGCAAGAGGGCTGCCGATGTTGGCGCCTGCCACCGGGGGAATCGACGCGCCTATCCCGGTCCCCCCGCCGGTGATCTGAGGAAACTGCTGCGCGCGGGTGATCTGAACCTGCGCTTGCTGCTCCAGAACGTGCTGCGCCGCAATCCTAAGGTCGTAGTTATTAGTCAGCGCGGTGCGAATCAATGTTTGCAGTTCGGGCTCTGCGAACACCTGGGCCCATTTCTCGTCAGCCAATGAGGCCGCGCTAGTTACGGACGAGTTATCGGCGCCGCGATAGGCTGATGGCGTGGGATAACTCGGCTGCCGGTAATTCGGACCTACGGTACATCCGGCTATTGCCAAACAACCGGCGGTAAGGATCAGACTCCGGTACGTTAACTTCGCTGTCATGCCTGTCCTCCTTCAGGCTGCGGATACGTAGGATCATTCAGCTGGCCAACAGGCTTTTCGGCTTCATGCTTCGAATCCATCGTGGTACCCTTGCCGCCCTTGCCGAACCGGTGCGATAAGTACTCGACCGTCGCGAAAGTCGAAGGGATGAAAATGAGACCGATGGCCGTCGAGAGGAGCATCCCGCCGATCACGACCGTGCCGAGGATTTGTCTGGAGGCGGCTCCGGCGCCCGATGCCGTCCATAGAGGGAGACATCCGAAAATGAAGGCCAGCGCCGTCATTACAATCGGGCGGAAGCGCACGCGGGCCGCGCCCAGAGCCGACTCCGCAATACTCTGGCCGCTTTCGTAATTCGTCTTGGCGAACTCAACAATCAAAATCGCGTTCTTGGCCGAAAGACCGATCAGCATCACCAGACCGATCGTCGCGAAGATATCGTTTTCGAAGAGCCGCGCGTGCAGCGCAAGGTAGGCTCCCAGAATTGCGACCGGCGTGCTGAGCAGCACGCTGAACGGCAAAGACCAGCTCTCATAAAGCGCCGCCAGGATCAGGAACACGCAAAGTAAAGAAAGCCCGAACACGGCCCAGGTGGGCACGCCCTTTTCCGCCTGCTGTTCCTGATAAGACATGCCGGAGTAATCGAAGCCCGCGCCCGCCGGCATGACCTTTGCAAAAGTATCTTCAAGCGCCGCGCGAACCTGACCCGAGCTATAGCCGGGGGCGCCGGTGATGTTGATCTGGGCTGCGTTGAACTCATTAAAGTGATAGATGAACTCAGGCCCGGTAATCTGCTTCACATTCACCAGTGAAGCGAGCGGAACCTGGCTCCCATTGGCGCTGCGAACATAGAATTGCTTGATGTTCGCGATGTCGGTACGGGCCGTCCCCTCGGCTTCCACATAGGTTTGCCACTGGCGTCCGAAGCGATTGAAATAATTCACCAGGTAGCCGCCCATAAAGGTGGACATGGTGGCGTATACGTCGGATAGCTGAACCTGCTGCTGCAACACCTTTTCGCGATCTACGTCGGCGTAGAGTTGCGGCACTCCGGGTTCATAG
>NZ_CAJCHS010000003.1 GCF_903970205.1 Nevskia soli
CCAGCGGTATGCGAAGACCACCGAACAACATATGGCCACGGAACCGGCTGCCAGCCATCCGCGCTTACGTTCCGGGCCGGATTTCGACAGGGTAATCGCGCCTAGCAGCAAGGGAGCGCAGAACGCCGATTCCTTGGTGCAGCACGCAAGCGCCGCCAGCGCGCAGCACGCGGCCAAGTGGACCCGACGTCCGGATCGGGTCCACTGAAGCGATTCAAGAATCGCCAGCAGAAGGAAAAGAGTGGCCAACAGATCGAATGGAGCGTCGATCCACGCTACGGGTTCCGCGGTCACACCGCTCGTCAGAAATGCGATCGCGCCAAAAGCCGACGCGAACCGCCGAAGATCAAGCCGCAGCAAGAGAAGATAGACGCGAAGGCCGTTGCATGAGTGCAGAAGGATATTGACAAGGTGCCAACGCAGGAGGTCCGCGCCCGACCCATGTGCGTCGATCCAGTACGCCAGCCAGCCGACGGGCCGGAAGAAAAGGGTTTCGCCGCTACCGCGACTGAATCGGTCGAGGATCGCCGGCAGCGCTGCGTCGAACGTCGAACAGGTGCGTGAAGGCGTCAAACTGAAACGGGTTCCACAGCGTTGATTGAAAAGCCGCTAGCGAAATCGCGATTGCCGCGATCGCCGCAAGCCATACATGAGGGCGAGCGTGCAGGGGCGGCGCGGGTTGCTGCCGGCTTTCTACGAACTCGCGCAAAACGGAACGCACCGCGCGCCACCAGCCTTCAGGAGTTCCTTGTGCGGTTTGGCGGCGCGGGTTCGCGTCCTTTGCGCTTCGGAGGAAAACGCAAATCCAAAACGCGGCCGCCAAGATGCATCCGGCGTTGAGCATCGCCCGGCCGGATGCATGGATCACGCCATCGCTCCCAACGGCTCCATCAACTTGTCGCGCATGAAGGCGAGCACGTCTTCGGGATTCACCGCGCCGTCGGTGGGCACGCGCATCACTCCCGCCGGCGTGAACTGCGCGCCCGGGGTGGAACTGACCAGCGTCATTAGTTTGGCGGCGTCCACGCGCGTTTCCTTGTGGAACTTGATATTCAGCACGCCGGCGCGCCGGTCAATCGCTTCGATGCCTAGCTTCTCCGCCGCCGTCTTTAGCGCGGAGTAAGTGAGCAAACTCTTTACTTCATCGGGAACCGGGCCGTAGCGGTCGGCAAGTTGTTGCGCAACTTTGTCCCGCTCTTCGGCGGTGTTGGCGTTGGCAATCTGGCGGTACGCGCGCAGGCGCTGGTTTTCGTCGCTGATGTAAGTCGTTGGGATACGGATATCCAGGCCGAGATTGAGGGCCGAGTGAATCTCCGGCAGCACCTCTTCGCCCTTCAGCTCGCGCACGCTGTCTTCGAGCATTCGCACATACATGTCGAACCCGATGGCGTTGATATGACCGTGTTGTTCGCCGCCAAGCAGATTACCGGCGCCGCGCAGCTCAAGGTCGAGCGCCGCGATTTTGAAGCCCGCACCCAGATCGCTGAACTCCTTCAGCGCGGCGAGGCGCTTGCGGGCGATTTCGGTCAACTCCGTATCGGGCGGAACCAGCAGATACGCATAGGCGCGACGGTTCGAACGCCCCACTCGACCGCGTAACTGATACATCTCGCTGAGACCGTACTTCTCCGCGTTCTCGATCACGATGGTGTTGGCCAGCGGGATATCGAGGCCGTTCTCGACGATCGTAGTGGAGACGAAGACATCATACTCATGGCGCATGAACGCCAGCATCACGCGTTCGAGTTCCGCCTCGCTGAGTTGGCCGTGACCCACGCCGATGCGCGCGCCGGGAACCAGGTCCTGGATGTGGGCGGCGCGCGACCAGATGGAATCGACGCGATTATGCACGAAGTAAACCTGACCGCCGCGGCCGAGCTCCAATTCGATCGCCGACTTGATGAGGTCGTCATCAAAAGGCGCGACTACGGTCTGGATCGCCAGGCGATCTTTGGGCGGCGTCTCAATGACCGACATGTCGCGCAGACCGAGCAGGCTCATGTGCAGCGTGCGCGGGATGGGCGTGGCGCTCATGGTCAGCACATCGACGCTCTGCTTCAACTGCTTCAAGCGTTCCTTGTGCTTCACGCCGAAGCGCTGCTCTTCATCGACGATCACCAGCCCCAGATCTTTGAACACGACATCCTGCGAGAGCAGCCGGTGCGTGCCCACCGCGATGTCGATCTTTCCCTCGGCCAGATCGTTGAGCGTCGGCTTCAACTCCTTCGCGGAACGGAAGCGGTTGAACATTTCGATGTGGACCGGGAAACTCTGGAAGCGCTTCTTGAAGGTTTCAAAATGCTGGAAGCTGAGCACGGTCGTGGGCGCGAGGACCGCGACCTGCTTGCCGTCGCCCAGCGCCTTGAAGGCCGCGCGCATCACGACTTCCGTCTTGCCGAAACCGACATCGCCGCAGAGCAGACGATCCATGGGCTGCTCCGATTCCATGTCGCGCTTGATGTCGCTGATGGCCGATTTCTGGTCGCGTGTTTCGGTGTACTCGAACGCGTCTTCAAACTCGCGCTGCCAGTTGGAATCGGACGAATACTGGAAGCCCTTGGCCATCTTGCGCTGCGCGTAGAGCTTCAGCAGCTCTTCGGCCATGTCGCGCATTTTGCCTTTGACGCGCGTCTTGGTGCGGTCCCACGTGGCCCCGCCCATGCGATCGAGCTGCGGCGCGGCGTCACCGGCGCCGCGAAAACGCTGGATGAGGTCCATGCGCGTCAGCGGCACGTAAAGCTTGCTGCCGCCCGCGTATTCCAGGACCATGTAATCGCCCTTGGCGTCGCCTTGCTCGATTTCGCGAAGCCCGAGGAATTTCGCGACGCCGTGCTCGGCATGAACGACAAAGTCGCCCGGCTTGAGATCGAAGTTATCCGCGGAGAACGTGCTGAGGAGTTGCGTGGACGTCGGCTTTGCAACGAGCGCCGACGCGTCGAACAGGTCTTCCGATCCGAAGATGGCGACGGCGGAATCCTGCAACACCGTGCCGCGCGCTATGCGGCCCTGAATCAGAAAAATGTTGGCGACTTCGCCCGCCATATACGCGCGCTGGGCCAGGTATTCCGGAGTGGTGGTGTTTTGTTCGAGGCCCAGCTGATACGCGACGTTGTACTCGTGGAAGATGTCGGCGACGCGTTCGATCTCGCCTGACGTCGAGGCGAAGAAGGCGACGCGCGTTCCGGTTTCCACCAGATTGCGCGCTTCGGCGATCGCGCCCGCCATGTTGCCATGGAATGCCATGGACGGGCGCGTCGAGATATGCAGCGATTCCGCTGTTGCGCCGAGCTCGAGTTCGCGCAGATCGAGTTCCGTGTAACGGGCCGAGATCGCGCGCATATCCTCATAACGGCGGAAAACGCGATCGGGCGCGACGGGGATCGGACGGTCGGGGTCCTCCAGGCGGTTCCAGAGCCGGGCGGCGGCGGAACGCGTCAGCTCCGGTTCATCCCAAATAACGACAGGGCGGTCGGCCAGAGCAAACAGGTCGCCCGTGCGCTCGTGAACCAG
>NZ_CAJCHS010000004.1 GCF_903970205.1 Nevskia soli
GGCCGGCAGGGTCTCGGTTGTCGATACGCCTTGGAGGCGGCTCATGGAATCGTAAGTGTCGAGCGCGGTGGTGTTGGCAGAGCCGCCGTTTATTGATGGATAGGTGGTCGTGGTGAGCTTGCCTTCCGTGTCATAGACGAACTTGGCCGTGATCTGGGTGGGAGCTGTGGAGCAATTGCCGCCTTTCAGGATAGAAAGACGCTTACCGATAACATCGCCGGCAACATCATAGGAGTATTCTTCGGTGTACGCACGCGAGGTTGCGGCCGAGGTGCGTGAGCCCCAGGAAACTTCCGCCAGACGGCCCCAGGCGTTGGTCGCGAAGGTTCCGTTGGCGTCTAGCGGATCGGAATCGTAGGTCATCGTGTAGCTTGAACCCGATCCTACACTATAAGTGATGCGGGTCGCGCGCTGATCGCCGACGTAGTTAGAACGCTATCCGTCTCAGCTGAAGCAAGTCGAAAGGTTAGCGGCACAGTCCACTGCTTGCCGAACTCGCAGGTTCGGCCTGACCTGAGGGGCGCGCGCTCGGCTGCTCGCATCGCTAGCTAGCTTGCTGAAGCGGAGTTGGCTCTGCGCTCGCGATTGGCTCGCCTCCATCGGTACTCTGCGACGAGGGAGTAAGCGACGGTACACGCGGCGGCATCCGTTAAAAGCAGCCCTGGACCGATGTCACTGGGCGGCGGGTTGAAGAAGTCTGACAATGTGTATGCCAGCCCTCCGTGGCGAAGCGAAAACGCGATTGACAGTGCCCAGAATACCGTTATTGCCCCCCAGGCCCGCCGAGCGGCTCTGGCCGACTTTGGGAACACCTTTGTGCTTGCGTACCCGAGAAATGCCGCCGCGACGATGCCCGGACCGATCTCGAGCACTGGGTTCCACGGGATCGGATGCCCGAAGAGCGTCTTTGCCGCCGCGTCGAGTGCGATATTAGCGCCGCCCGACAGCAGGAAGGTTAGCAATGGCGCGACAATCGATTGCGAAGTGATCGCGAACAGCGGAATCCCGCTGCTTATCTCGGTTGAGAACATTAGCTGGTATGGTGGGTTGTTTACTGGTTCCCCCGGATTCTCTGGTGTGCTCACATTTAAGTTTCCTTATTTATTGGAAGAAGAGTTGGATAGCTGGTATTTCGATAGGCGGCGGGATTGGATTGAAGAAGCGAAACGGGTCAAACGGTACGGTCTGACCACTCGGGACGTTATTGTAGACGGATGGCAGTGAAACCGTCTTATAGTTCGAGCGATCTATTTCTGCCGGCGCTGGGTGGGCACGCCCTTCGCTCGCAAGTATGAGGCTCTTGTAAGCCTCGATCAAGCAGTCCGGTTTGTGCACACAGGCATTATCGTAGCGGGTAGTGACGTTGGGCCCGGTCGGGATTGTGCCGGCTGGCACTAAGTCCACGCCGCCCGCCATAAGGAAGGTACAACTCCCGCTGCCGCACGGAAACGTCGAGAATAGGCCTCCGCCGGTTCGCAGTCGTATATGCGGCGGAAGACGCCCAGGCGACGTCAATCGGACCCGGAGAGTCGAGTGCAACGAGCCGAACTGGAGCTTCCAAACCGCCGCCCTCCAAGTGCTCGTGCGCGAGAAACCGTTCCGCATGTTCAGCGAAAAAGCGGAAGCCTGCCGCGCACTTTTCCACCTCTTCGAGCGAAGCCGCGATCGGCTTGGCCATTTCCAACGTCATGATGCGTGCGAACCGATCCTTCTCCCCCTCCAGGATCGACGCGGCTGCCGACATCTGTTCCGCGCGTTTGACTGAACTTCGTTTGCCGGTGAATTTGAAACGCCCGGTACTCCAGCGCAAGCCTGGCTTCCAGCTCGACCGGAGTAAGTGGCGAAAACACCCGAACTGTTTCGCCAGTAGCCGGATTCACGCTGGCGATCAATGCCGACTTACCCGTTCATACGGCACATACACCGGTTCCCAGACATTCGCGGCAATCTCCCTCAGCAACTCACTTTGATCAGCCACTCCCGCCTGTCCATCCTGAATCGCGCGCTTCCCCACAGCCTCCGCAATCAGACGGCTCAACTTACGCGAATCGGAAACCGGCGGTAGCAAACTAGCCGACTTATCCTTCTTCGTCGGGACATTCTCCGCCAGCTCTTTCGCAGCGGCCATGATCATCGTATCCGTAACGCGCCGCGCCTTCGACGCCACGATCCCCAAAGCAAGCCCAGGGAAGATATATGAGTTATTCGTCTGATCGATATGGACCTTCTTACCATCGACAGTCACCGGCTCAAACGGACTTCCGGTCCCAATCAGCGCCCGCCCTTCGGTCCAGTCCATCAGATCCTGCGGGGTAGCTTCGCTTCGCGATGTCGGATTCGACAACGGAAAGATGACCGGACGCTCCACATGCCGCGCCATCTCCCGCACAGCGTCCTCTCCGAACACGCCCTTCTGACCGGAGACTCCAATCAACACGGTAGGCCGGGCGTTCCGCACCACTTCGAGCAATCCAATGTCCCCGCCCGAAACCTGCCAGTTCTGTATCTCGGACCTGCTGCGCGCGAAAGGCAACTGTTCCGGACGCACGTCCTTCCCGCCCTCGACCACTAACCCGTGCAGATCAATCGCGTAAAAGCAGCGCCGCGCGTCGTGCTCGGTAACCCCCTCACTAACGCCGCGCTCGCGCATCAACTGCACAAGTAAGTCAGCGATTCCGATCCCCGCGGTGCCGAACCCGACCACGACAATCCGCTGCTGCTCCAGCGGCGTGCCCGTGACCGTAATCGCGGAGAGTAGCGTCGCTGTAGCTACCGCCGCAGTGCCTTGAATATCATCGTTAAAGGTGCATAGCTCGTCGCGATACCGCGCCAGTAAACGCGCCGCATTCGAGCCCGCAAAATCCTCCCACTGCAGCAGCACATGCGGCCACCGGTTCTTTACCGCCTGGACAAACACATCGACAAAGGCGTCGTACTCCGGCCCGCGCACGCGCCGCTGCCGCCAACCAATGTAAATCGGATCGTCTAACCGCTCCTGATTATCCGTCCCCACATCCAGCAAAATTGGGAGGCAACTCTCGGGATGGATTCCTCCCAGCGCCGTATAGAGCGCCATCTTTCCGATTGGTATCCCCATCCCTCCCGCGCCCTGGTCGCCCAGACCCAGAATCCGCTCGCCATCGCTGACTACGATGCACTTCACCCCATCGTAGCGCGGATGGGACAAGATACGCTCCATCCTGTCCCTGTTCGGATAACTTAGAAACAAGCCGCGCGGACGCCGCCAGATCTCGCTGAATCGCTGGCAACCCTCACCGACCGTCGGCGTATACACAATCGGCAGGGTTTCTTCAATGTTCCGCAGCAGCAGCCCATAGAACAGCGTCTCGTTGGTATCCTGCAGGTCTCGCAGTAACGTGTACTTATCGAACGGCGTCGATTGGTTGCGCAGCGCCTGCAGCCGCCGCTGGATCTGTTGATCGAGAGTCCCCACATGCGGCGGTAATAAGCCATGTAAGTCGAATAAGTCGCGCTCCTGATCCGAGAAGGCCGTGCCCTTATTCAAGCGCGGCGTGTTGATCAGGTCGTAGCCCGAGAGCGAAACCGGAATTGAGTTAGTCGACATTGAGATGCAACCGGATCGGCGGCTCTTCGGGAAGCCGCTCCCGTAGTGTATCCGCCGCTTGCGCGATCCCGGCGAACAGTAAGTACGCAGCCTCCCCGCTAATCGCGACAATCTGTATCTTCGCGGGGACCGGCCCCCACAAGTCTCCCGCCTCAACCGCCAGCAATAAGACCGCAAAGGCCGGCATGGCCAACTTACCAAGCCCATTCAGGGGGCGCGTCGCACGCATGTAAAGCCACAATCCCGCAAGTAACAACAAACTCTCCACTACAAAAGTGGCTACCCGGAAATGCCATAATCCCAAACCAACCTCCGGGCCTCCGCGAAACAGCGGCAGATCCGGCGCGTGCGCTACCCAATCCAGCACCCAATGGGAGAACACGCAAACGGCCAGCACCGGACTCTTGAACAAGCGAAACGCCAGCCACGACCATCCCATCGCCATCAGCAGACTATGCGACCACGGATAATCATAGAACACCAGCGAGCTCGCCGGCAGATACCCCGGCACGATACGCGCGTGTTCCCAACCCACCAGGACCAGAATGGCCCATACAATGTCCAGCCATTGAACGGCTAAGAAAGTGACCCCGGCCGAGGTCTTCGGCGCAAACCGTTTGGCCGCCAGCGCAACTCCGTAATGTCCAACGAACATTCCACCGCCATCTTACCTATAGCGGCGTCATAAACTGCTAGGAATGAATATCGCCCCGGCTCGGCGTATCATTCTGACGGTCACCTTACCATTAGCCGCCGTCGCGGGGTCGTCCGTGCTCGCGCTGTTTGTCTATGGCGGCTCTTGGAGTGATTTGGGCGGACCTTGATTGCCGCTGTCCTCTACAGCCTGCCGATCCTCGCGGTTGAAGCGGCGACGGAGAAGACGGTGCGCCGACGGGCGGATCGTTCGCGCTTCCACGATGATGCGGCGGCGATGTTCATAACAGTGAATTAACGTGCTGAAAGACGGTGCTCGGAAATTCAAACGTGGAGTTGTATTCTCGTTTCTCGCGGGGGCGGGAGTACTAACGGCCTGTCAGCTTTTCAACCCCAACTACCAAGCGAAGACGAGTAAGGATATCGAAGTGCGGTTGATATCGGATTCCTCGCAGGTGCGAGGCTTGATATCGAGTAAACCGCCCTCCAGACCGATGAACGGGCTTCGATAAGGCGATTTTTGGACGACGAGGCACCTTTCCTGCGTAGGAATGACGGGCGCGAGCTAGACAGGATTCTACAGCATCCCGAGATCTATGTGCCCGGTCGAATAGCGTTCCTCGATGCGATGGCGAATGTACCTGCCGCGGTCGTCCAGCGAGGATCTTACTGTCGGATACTGCAGGGTTCGCTCGTTATAACAGTGGCGTGGTGATGCCGTAACCTGAATTCCACGCGCACAATCCTGCACAAATTCGTTAAAGCCGGCTATTCAGCTGCTGCTCCAGAAAGCTAATCATCACGCGCTTATACTCGGTCCGGTTGTCGCTCTCCCACCAGCGCACGCCGTGCCCCACGCCCCGCATCGGAAAGACCGTACACACCCCACCCACTGCGTTCAACTTATTGCACATCTCGGTCGATTGCCCAAACGGCACCAGCGTATCCGCGGTTCCATGGATCAGCAGAAAAGGCGGCGCGTCCCTGCGCACCCAAGTAACCGGCGACAGTTCACGCAGCCCTCCCAGCAGCAGACCCTCCCACGGCGTCCCCTGGATCGCCTGGCGCACGGAATCGGGAACGCGTTCGGAGGACTTGGCCAAATCCGCCAGATCGCTCGGACTATAGAAAGCGACCACCGCGCGTACCTCCGTATCCGGAGCTGGACGTAGCGCGGCCATCGATACCAGCTGCCCTCCCGCCGATTCGCCGATCAGGGCGATACGCGTCGGATCGACCCGGTACTCCGAAGCATGCTGCTTGATGAACCGGATCGCCGTGCGTACATCATCCACCGCCGTCCCGAGCATCAGCAGCGACGACGCGCCGTTCGACAGCAGATCGCCCTGCGGCTTCTTGTGAATGTCGGTCGCGAGCCGGTAAGTGATCGAGAACCACGCGAATCCGGCTTGCGCCAGCGGTTGAAACAGCGGCTGCACCGACACGCGTTTATCGCCGGTTACCCAACCCCCGCCATGCACCAGGATCACGGCCGGGAACGGACCCGGTCCCGCCGGCACATAGCCGTCGAACAGAAGAGTGGTTGCGCCGGCTTGTCCGTACTCGACGTCGGTATAGCGGGTGCCCGACAGCGGACGGGTGTCGGCGTGCGAAGTAGCTGCCATGAGGAAAGAAGGAAGGGCGATAGCGATGAATGAGCGCACTCTCCTTTTTTGATGCGCCGCGCGCCTCTTCGGTTAACTCGAATTCGAGCGAGCCCGATTCAGGTTTGATAGTCTGACCGCATGTCTAATCAGAATTCACCGATTTCAAGGCGGTCATTCCTCGGCGCGACAGCCGCCGGCCTCGCGTGCGCCGATCGCGTGTTGGCGCAGCCCATTCCGATGGCGCATCTCGGCGTCCAGCTATACACCGTTCGCAATCTGATGAAGCCGGGTCAAGAAGACCAGACGATCCGCGCCATCGCCTCCATTGGCTACAAGGAAATCGAGGGATTTTCGTTTCCGGATTTCATGCGGATCGCGCCGCTAGCCAAATCGGTGGGACTTAGCCCGGCCTCATGTCATCTGCCTACAGATGCATTACTCGGCAGCAGCAGCTACACCGGCCCGAGTCTAGAAAAGATGTTCGCGGACCTGAAGGGCATCGGAACACAGTACGCCGTAGTTCCTTACATCATGCCCGGCTTGCGTAAGCCGGAGATCCTAGATACTTTTGGCGAAAAGCTGAATCATGCCGGCGAGTTGGCGCACAACGCGGGATTGCAACTCTGCTATCACAACCACGCGTTCGAGTGGGGGCAGATGGGCGGCAAGCGTACCTTCGACCGGATGTTCGCGAATACGGATCCCAAGCTGGTGCAGTTCGAAGTGGACGTGTTCTGGTTGACCGTAGGCGGCGTCGACCCGGTGCATTTCCTCGAAGAGCACGCCGGACGCGTCCCGCTGCTGCATTTGAAAGACGAGGCAAAGGGACAGGCGGTGCAGTACAACGAAAGCGTTCCGAAGGAGACGTTCAAGGAGATCGGCAGCGGGACCGTAGATTTCCCGAGCATTTTCCGCGTGGCCAAGAAGATCGGCGTGAAGCATTACTTCGTCGAGCAGGATCAAACGCCCGGAGACCCGATCGCCAGCTTGCGCACGAGCTACGAGTACATCAAAGCTATGCACGCGTAGCTTACGGATTTAGCGGAGTAGCTGTCAACTCTACTTGCACCTTACGTTTAGACGCAATGTCGTCCGAGGAGAAGATCGTGGTGGGTTTGCGGAGAGTCACGAGCACGTCGGAGTTCCAGCGATTACTTCGGACGATCGGGACGGGATTGGGCTCGGACTTATCTTCGTACGGGACAAGAGTATTGACGTTCACCTGTACATTCAGACCGAGCGTGTCTCTTGTTTCCGACTCGTATCCACAGTCGATGCCCGTCCCGAGACTGAACTCTCGATAGTCCCCGCTCTTTCCGGCCGGCATCGTAACTTTACTGTCTGCGCGTACCGAGCAGGGGCGGGACCCTTTGCGGTCCGAAAGGTAAACAAAATAGTTTCGCACGTCGAGTACTTTACCTTCTTGAATATCTTTGACTGAAAAGTCCAGCCGGTAATATCGTGGCGGCTGATCATCCGGTTTTGGGGGCGCGTCCTGGGCTGAAAGCAAACAGCCAAACGTGATCAAAGCCAATGTGCCTGCCAACACTTTTTGAAACATAAGTATTCTCCTTTTCCGGTTACTGAATTTCCAGCGGCTCGATCTTGAGTTCCGAGATTTGAATGGTTTCGGAACTCTGTTTTTCGACGTCATCAAGTGACTTACTAAGACGGTCCGGGTCGCTTGCAGCGAACTGAACTAACGCGCGCTCTTCGGGGGTAATTCGAGGACCCGGAGCGGCCTGACGCCGGATAGCACGCCGCCCTTGTCTCATCTGGACCGGTGGCGCGAATCGAGGAGTAGCAGGAACATACGCGACCGTCCGAACAACGGCCGGCAGCGGCGGCTCGGGCGCCTGATAGTTCCAGACAGCAACCGTCACCGCGAGACCAGCTAACACGGGAACAAGCACCCACCGCAGCCCTCGATAACGCCGCTGAGAAGTAACCCGACTCAACACCCGCCTCTCAATCCCGGCCCTCGGTTCCCGATCCGAGTAGCTTCGCAGCAGCCGGTCTAAGTCGTGGTCCTTCATCTCCCCAATCCCTCCAACTTCCGCTTAACCATCTCCCGCGCCCGCTGCAGTCTCGTCCGCACCGTACCTTCGGGAATCCCCATCACGCCCGCGATCTCCGGCGAGTTCAAGCCTTGAATGCCCGACAACGCCAGCGGCACTCGCAGCTCATCCGGCAATGAGTCGATCAGCCGGTGTACCAACGACTCGTCATCCGAAGCGATCGCCGTCTGCTCCGGATTCCATGCGACCGACGGCGTATCCGGATCCGGCTCCTCGGTATGGCGCTTCGGCCGTCGACTAACTGCCATCCTCCACGCCGCCCGCGCCAGAAAGGCCCGCTCGTCATCCAGGCCCGTCCACTTCTCCGATCGATAGAGCTTCAGAAAGGTTTCCTGAACCACGTCCTCGGCATCCGAAGCATTCCGCAGGACCGCATAGGCGACCTGGAACACGAACCGCGACTGGCGATGAACAAAGGCCTCGAAGAGCGCGTGCGCGGTGTCACGATCGTCGACTCGAGCCATTCCCCGCGCTCCCGTCGTTAGATCGATCGCCAACATGTTTTCCAGCATCGCGCCGCTCGCATCAGCCCAGTCACAAACTAAGACCATGCCCAGCGGCCAGGCGTTCAGTTATTTTTCCGCGCGGATGTTACCACCGTTCGCAACCGGCACCCAGACTTCCATCTCATACTGTCCGCGGTTGGCCCACGCATAGTAAGGGATGAACGTAAGCTGCACCGGCCGCTCGCGCGGGTGGTTCGCGGCCGCCAGATCGCGATACAACGGATCGTCTTCCAGCGGCTTCGAAGCAGCTAACCCGGCGTGCTCCAGGACCACGATGCCCCCAAGCAGATCGGCGCGGCGCTGCTCTTTAAACCGGGTGTTCGGTGTAAGTTCAAGCGACTCGTCGAACAGACTCAGGGCAATCGGCTGGTCCGGCTTTTCGAGGCAGTAAACCAATGGCCCGCGTTCGACAGCCACGCGGCCGGCATTCTCTCGAACCAGCGGATTCGACGCGGTCAGCCGCGGCGTCATATCGAATGTTATATGGACGCGATCCCCCGCTTTCCACGTCCGGTGCACTTCCGCGTAGTGGCCGGCGGCCGAAGACTGTGTCGCGCCATTGACAGTCAGCCGCGTGCCTTGCGCCCACTCCGGGATGCGGAAGTAGATACTAAACTCCGCGGCGCTACCCGGAGTAACCGTGAAGTCGATCGATCCGTCCCAAGGGTAGTTGGTCTGCTCCGCTATCTTCAGTGCAGTCCCGTTCTCCAGATGCCAGTCGAGCGTATTCGCCCCATAGAGGTTGACATAGAGTCCGCGCGCGCTCGTCGAGTAGAAGTAACCGGGCAAGGCGCCCATCGTGCGCTCGATGTTCGGCGGGCAGCAGTCGGTATCATAAAACGGATTCCGGATCTTCTCCCCGGATGACTCAAGCGGATTGCGGTAACAGTAGAGAGTACCGTCGAGCGACATGCCGGAATTAATGCCGTTATAGAGTGCGCGCTCCATCACGTCGGCGAAGCGCGAATCCCCTTCTACATTGAGCATGCGCCAGTTCCACATATAGTTCGCAATGGCGGCGCAGCTTTCGGTGTAAGCCTGGGCGTTTGGCAGTTCGTATGCGCTGCCGAATGCTTCCCCCTCCGAACGCGACCCCACCCCGCCGGTGATGTACATCTTATGCCGCACTTCGTCCTGCCACAGACGATCTAGCGTCTGCTTATAAGCCGGATCGCCCGTTTCCGCATAGTAATCCGTCGCCCCGCAAGCCGCGTACATCGCACGAACCGCATGCCCGACAAACGCCGTGCGCGAAGTAAACGGAATGCCGCTAAACATATAAGTCGTCTGATCGGGCCGGAGATGCAATCGCTCGGTCTCAACCCCGCTGAGTAAGTAACCTGCGAACTTCAGATACTTCGCCTCACCGGTTTGACGATAGAGCTCGACCAGCGCCATCTCCAGTTCCGGGTGCCCGGTAAGTGCCGGCTTCTTATCGGTACCGAATTCAGAAAGGACGTAATCCGCATAGCGAATCCCGGCATCGAGCAGCCGGCGATCGCCCGTGGCGCGCTGCAAGGCGATCGCAGCCTGCAACAGATGACCCAGGCAATAGAGTTCATGCGACCGGTGCATCTCCGTGAAGCGCAGATTCGCTTTCTCGCCGACATAGTAAGTGTTGAGGTAGCCATCCGGCTGTTGCGCCGCGATAATAACCTTCACCGCCGTATCGACTTTGGCAAGAAGGTCGGCCTCCGCTCCGGGATGTTCCGCGGCGGTCAGGAAGAACGCGGCGGCTTCGATCCACTTATAGATATCGGAATCGGTGTAGACCGGACCTTTACGCGGTGTGCTGGCGGGCGCCGCCCCGGTGAGGCGGCGGAAGTTATCCAGCGTGCCATGCTGTTCGAGCTCGTCGAACATGGTCGGCATGCTCTTCTCCAGCGTGACCGTGCGGCGTTGACCCCAGAAACTGGAGCTGTCCAGTTGCACCGCCTGAATGGGAACCGGATGGAGAACGGCGTCCGGCGAATGGCTGGTGTTAACCACCTGCGCGTTGCTCACCTGCGCGCTCACACCGAACAGAAACAATGGAAACAGTGCGAAATATCGCATGCACTCATTGAATCAGACGCACTGGCGTGGCCCACATCGCGACCCGTTTGCGCTTAAAATTTCAAGAGCATGGCACATCATCTGCATCTACCCGAAGACCGGCGCCGCGAAGCACGGGATCGCCGCGACGAAGCGGCTGAATTCTACCGGAAACAACCCGTCCCCGATCAGCACCCCAACGGAGACACGGAACTCTACCAGGTATTCAGCAAGGGCCTGATCCATGACGATCTCGGGGTTGTCATTCCGAGCTCGTTCGACTCCCTGCTCAAGGCGCTCGACTCCGGCAAGCCATCCGATTTCGAGGCGATTGAAGTCGGGGCCGGCGGTTTCCCGTCAACCAACCGCCAGTTGCTCACCGATCCGCAAGCCGGACTCGCCTGGGACACGGAATGTCCGGACACCATGCAGTACGCGATGCCCGCGCCTCCCAAGTTTCTGAGCCGCGAAGCAATGGGAGAGATTGCGGAGGACTATTGGATGGCGCTGCTGCGCGATGTAGCCTTCACCGATTACGACGCGAACCCGGTCGCGCAAGCCGCGGCAGATCACCTGACCAGTTTCGGCGCAGACTTCAAAGGACCCAAGGATGCGAGCGGCAAAGTAACCACCGGCACGTTGTTCCGCACCGCGCTGGCGGGCGCGACCACCGGTCCGCTGCTTTCCCAATTTCTGGTCTGGGACATCCCTTATGGGTCGCAGAAGACGCCCGCGCAAGTCTACTTCGGATTCAACGGGCCGGCGGACTACATGGTTCCACCGGATGAGTATTTGAAGGCGCAGGAAGGTTATATCTCTGCGAACCCGGCTCCGATCGGGCCGTACTACCTCAAGGGCGGTCGTGAAATGTCACAGTACGTCCATATCGACGAGCTCTTTCAGGCGTATCTCAATGCTTGCCTGTTGCTGATATCACCCGGAGTCCGCGGCGGTTTCAACGTTCCGCGTTCAACGGGAATACCCTACACGACATCCAAGACCCAGATGGGCTTCGGTACTCTCGGCGATCCCAACTTCAAGGTACTGGTTGCCGAGATTGCCACGCGCGCGTTGAAAGCGGTCTGGTATCAGAAGTGGTTCGTACACCGCAGGCAGCGTCCTGAGAACTTCGCGGCCCGCATTCATTACCAGAAGACAGGCGCCGCGGATTACGGTCTCGACTTATCGAACATGGACGCTGTGTTAGGTCCGATCCAGACGCACAATCAAGAATACGATCCGGAAAGTTACATGCTGCCCATGGCCTTCCCTGAAGGCGCTCCGACCCATCCGGCTTACGGGGCCGGTCACGCCACAGTGGCGGGCGCTTGCGTCACGATCCTTAAAGCATTGTTCGACGGTACGCAGACGTTTGGCGGCTTGGGGCTAACTCCCCAGATCATCGACACCAACGGCCAGCGAGTGCCCTGGACTGGCGACGCGAGCACGCTAACCATTTGGGGAGAACTCAACAAGCTGGCCGGAGACATCGCCAACTCGCGCAATATGGCCGGCGTACACTGGCGCTCCGATTCCAGCGCTTCCCTTGCCCTCGGCGAGTGCATCGCCATGAACTTCCTGCGAGAGACGGCGGCGACTTATAACGAAGGCGTCACGTTCACCTTCCCGGACTTCTCGGGAACAATGGTGACCATCGAGACGAAGCGCCCCACCGAGTGGGAAGCAAGTGACTTCACCTGCGCTAAGGTCGTCGGGACGAGTAGCTAAGGTCTACTGCGCCGGACACCGGGTATACCGAGTGAGCCGTACAGCCCCACTCCGAGCCCGACCGAAAGGGAGGGTCCTCCGCGTTGACCCTATCCGGGTGGAACAGCATATGTTGCAGCCATTTTCGACGAAGACCGCGCACAGGGAACAATCCCTAAACGAAGACGCGACCCGCTCCCCGCGTCGTTAGACGAGTACGAAACTTAAGCCCGGCGCGACTTCGCGCCGGCAACCTTCGGAAGTTCGAATTCGTGTATCGCCGCT
>NZ_CAJCHS010000005.1 GCF_903970205.1 Nevskia soli
AAACCGGAGGCGGTCCGCTTGCACGCACCCACGGCCGCGGTTCCCCATTTCGGCGTTGGCGCGCAACTTACGCAGTTCCTCGGATCCACCCGCATCGAGTTTCTCGGCCTGGTTAAGTCGGTACCGTTCATCGTCATCACCATTGCCGCTCTTTTGAACTGCATGACTTCGCTCTTAGTTAGTGGAACCGACGGTTATGGCAACTCCTCATTCCCGGTCACTTATTACCTCATCGATGTAATTCAGGGCACACTCTATTCGTTTCTGTTCGCGATGATCACTTACTACGCCGGCGTGCTTGTGTGGAAAGAGCGCGACGCGGGTGTCGACGATATCAACGACACCCTGCCGCGCCGCGATTGGCCGGCTTTGGGATCCAAACTGATCGCACTGCTCGGCAGCGTCTTTCTGGTTGTAGTCGCGGCCATGATAGCTGGGCTGCTCGTCCAGTTCTTCCATAGCTACCATCGTTACCAACTCGGCCTGTGGTTTGAAGAACTGTTGTTTATCGACTTCACGATCTTCGTCTTCTGGGTCGTCCTGGCGTACTTTCTCCACGTGCTGGCGCCCAATAAGTACATCGGCTACTTTGCGTTTATTGCATTCGGCATCTTCAATCTGTTTGCCTGGCGTCCGTTGCACGTGGCGACCTATCTGGTCCAATTCGGCGCCCGGCCGAGCATGAACTTCTCCGACTTTTTCGGGTTCGCGCCTTACTGGCAATCGTGGGTCTGGTTCACCTTTTACTGGGGTGCTTTCTGCGCTTTACTCATTTGCCTTAGTCTTCTACTCTGGCCCCGAGGACGGGAAACTGCCTGGAGATACCGTTTGCGGGAAGCACGCGCGCGTTGGGCGGGCTCGATGCGCTTTGGCTCGGTCGCGTTACTGACCGCGTTTGTCGCCATCGGTGGATGGGTCTACTACAACACCGAGATCCTCAACCCGTTACACAGCGAACAGGACACCGACCAGGCCGCGGCCGATTACGAGAAGACTTACGGCGCCTACAACGGACGGCCGGAGCCCCGCATAACGGATATCAAATACGCGATCGATATCTATCCGGAAAACCGCGAAGCCGTCATGCGTGCGGACCAGATCATAAAGAACGAAACCTCCGCGCCGATCGACAAGGTTCATATCACAAAGTATCCGGATCTTGAAACAACGGTCGACATCGATGGCGGGCGCCTAAACTGGAAGAACGACCGGCTGAGCTTCAGCGAATACGCCCTGAATCCGCCGATGGCGCCCGGCGAGGAGCGGCACATGCGATACACCGTCGCCCGCCGCGCCCACGGCTTCGAGAACTCGCCGACGTTGCTGGAGGTCGCCGAGAACGGCACCTTCTTCAATAACCAGGTGGGTCCCCAAATTGGCTATCAGCCCCGCAACGAAATCAAACAACCTAACAAGCGGAAACGCTTCGGTCTGAAAGCCAAAGACCCCATGCCCGCACTCGAGCGCAATTGCACCGTCGACTGCCGTAATAGCTATCTCTCTAATAACTCCGATCTGGTCAATGTGGATACCGTGATTAGTACGTCACCGGATCAAATCGCGATCGCGCCCGGATCGTTGAAGAACGACTGGTATTCCGGCGGCCGCCATTACTACCATTACAGCCTCGATCACCCGGACTGGAACTTCTACTCGTTCATATCTGCTCACTACACGGTTTCGCGCGAGAAGTGGCACGACCTGAACACCGAGGTTTATTACCTGGCCGAGCAACCCTGGAACGTTCCCCGCATGCAGACTGCGATGCATAAGGCCTTCGACTATTACACGGCGAACTTCGGTCCTTACTACAATCGCGAGGCGCGCATCGTGGAATTTCCTCGAATCGCAAGGTTCGCTCAAGCGTTCCCGGGTACCATGCCTTACTCAGAAGCTATCGGCTTTATAGCAAACTTAAACCACCCGGGAGACATCGACATGGTTTCCTATGTTGTCGCGCACGAGATGGGCCATCAATACTGGGCTTATCAGGTGATCGGCGCTAACATGCAGGGCGCCACGCTCCTTTCGGAGACACTGGCCCAATACTCCGCGCTCATGGTGATGGAAAAACAATACGGCCGCGATTTGATGCGTAAGTTTCTGAAGTATGAGATGGATAACTATCTGCGATCGCGCGGTCAGGAGCTGCTGAAAGAACGGCCGTTGATTAGAGTCGATAGCGAGCAAGGCTACATTCACTACCGCAAGGGCAGCGTCGTTATGTACTACTTGAAGGAGATGATCGGCGAAGACGCCGTGAACCGCGCCTTACGCAAGGTACTCGATCAATACCGTTATGCTCCGCCGCCCTATCCGGTCTCCTACGCCTTGGTTGACGCGCTGCAGGCGGAAACGCCGCCCCACCTGCAGTATCTGATTAAGGATCTCTTCTACGACATTACGCTCTTCTCCAACCGGACCACGAATGCTACGGCAGCCAAACGGGCAGACGGCAAATTCGATGTCAAGATTAAGGTTGACGCCCACAAGTTCAAAGCCGACGAGAAAGGCAACGAACGCGAAGTTCCGGTAAATGACTGGATCGACATCGGCGCTTTCGCCAAACCTCCGAACGGCGAGAAGTACGGCGCGACTCTGTACCGCGACCGTCGCCTCATGCACTCGGGCCCGGCAACTTATACGTTCACCGTCGATAAAGCTCCGGATACGGCGGGCATCGATCCGTTCGACCTCCTGATCGACCGCATTCCGGACGACAATACCAAACCGGTCACAATAATTACCAATGGCACAGCCGATTGATTTCCCGCTCCCGACCGACTTACCGAAGCCGGTAGACGATGGCGCGGCGGACCACTTACTGCACATGCCGCTACCAAAGGTCAGCCTGCGTTCGACTAAGGGGCGCGAAGTAGACCTTTCGGCTCTGACCGCGGGTAGGACGGTAATCTACTGCTATCCCATGACCGGCGTGCCGGGAACGCCGCTGCCCGATGGTTGGGACGCCATTCCGGGCGCGCGCGGTTGTACGCCGCAAGCCTGCAATTTCCGCGATCGTTACGACGAGCTTCGAAGTCTGGGAGTCGAAGTATTCGGCCTAAGTACGCAGCCACCGGAGTATCAGCGCGAAATGGCCGACCGGCTGCACTTACCGTTCGAAGTTCTCAGCGATGAATCGTTCGAGTTATGCGACGCATTAAGGCTGCCGACGTTCGAAGTAGACGGCAAGCGCCTCCTAAAGCGGCTGACGATGGTAACTCGGCAGGGACGCATTGAGCATGTTTTCTATCCGGTCTTCCCGAGTAATGAAAGCGCGGACCAAGTCCTGCGGTGGCTAAGTCGCTGATAGAGATTTACACACCTGCAAAGATGGCAGAATCAGATGTATGCGGAAGACCCTTGAATTGGATGAGAACCTTCTGCAAGATGCCAAGGGATACCAACTTTGGACTTCTCACTCTGGTCTGCAAACACTCGCCGTCGAACTAAGAATTGCTTACACTCTTTGAA
>NZ_CAJCHS010000006.1 GCF_903970205.1 Nevskia soli
AAGGCGGGAATCCTGAAGCCGGGCGTCCCGGCTGTGATCGCGCCCCAGCGGCCGGAAGCAGAACGCGTGATTTGCGCGCACGGTGGCGAACTGATTGCGGCCTGGTCAGCCGAGCGCGTGATCGCTTACCGCGACGGAAGCGACATCTGGACGCACAACGAACAGCTCCACTGCGGACTCGCCGGCCGCCACCAGATCGTCAACGCGCTAACCGCGGCGACAGCTCTCGATGCGTTCGGCGTCCCGTACGAATCAATCGCCGAAGGTCTGCGCGACGCCCGATGGCCCGGGCGTCTGGACCGCATCCAGGCGAATCCGGAAATGATCGTCGACGGCGCGCACAACCCGGCCGGCGCGCGCGCACTCGCAGCCTACGTTGCCGAGTTCTACTCCGAACCGAAACCCACCCTGATCTTCGGCGCGATGCGCGACAAGTCCGTCGAAGAAATGGCCGCGATCCTCTTTCCATGCTTCGCGAAAGTGATCGTGACCGCTCCGAATCAGCCCCGCGCGCTGGCACCCGAAACGTTCCTCGGAATGGTCGACCATCCTAACTTGAGATGCGCACCCACGCTGCGCGAGGCGCTCACGCAATGCGGTTCCACAACCTTCATCTCCGGCTCTCTGTTCCTGGTTGCCGAGGCAATGGAACTGCTCAGACCCGCTCGCCGCGCGTAAGATCCTCAAACGTCTCCCGCTCGCGAACCACGCGCCAGTGATCGCCATCCACCAGCACCTCCGCCGCGCGCGGACGCGAGTTGTAATTCGAAGACTGCGCAAATCCATAAGCGCCCACGGCGGCAACAGCCAACAAACTCCCGGTCCGCGCCCCCGCCAGTTCGCGGTCTCGAGCAAAGAAATCGCCGGTCTCGCATACCGGTCCCACGACATCGACCACCGAGACTTCCTCCGATTGTTCCAGCGGCAGAATCTCATGATGCGACCCGTAAAGCGCCGGCCGGATCAGATCGTTCATCGCCGCATCGACGATCACGAATTCCTTAGACGGCGTGTGCTTCCGATACAACACCCGCGTCAGGAGCATGCCCGCGGCGCCCACAATCGACCGGCCGGGCTCGACGAAAATCTCCAGACCACCGGCCAGCAACTCGTCGTATAGCGGCTCGACAAACCGGAAAATCTGTGGCGAGGATTCCTCCGGACGGTACGCAATGCCGAGTCCGCCGCCCAGATCCATGTAGCGAAGTTGATGTCCCGCCGCGCGGAGGCGCTCCACCAGCGCCAGTATCTTGCGCGCGGCCTCGACCATCGGCGCCGTATCCAGCATCTGCGACCCGATATGGCAACTAATTCCAACCGCTCGAAGATTCGGCAGCCGTGCGGCATGCGCGTAGATGTGTTCCGCGCGCCGGATATCGATTCCAAACTTATGCGCGGTCAGGCCCGTCGAGATGTAAGGGTGCGTCGCCGCATTCACGTCGGGATTAACCCGGATGGCGACGTTGACCTTCCGCCCCGCCCCAAGGCCGTCGATGATTTCCAGCTCGGCTTCCGACTCGCAGTTGAAACTATGGATGCCGCTCTCGATCGCAAATTCGATCTCGGCCGCGGTCTTCCCCACACCGGAAAAAACGATCTTCGAAGGATCGCCGCCGGCCTTCAGGACGCGATACAGTTCGCCTCCGGAAACGATATCGAATCCCGATCCAAGCTCGGCAAGCAGGTGCAGCACGGCAAGCGTCGAGTTCGCCTTCGCCGCGTAACAGATGGTATGCGGCAGATCGCGAAAAGCGAAATCGTACTCCCGATACCTGTCGCGAATCGACCCCGCGGAGTAGACGTAACAGGGCGTGCCCGCCACCTCCGCGATCTGCCGCAGGTCGACGCTCTCGCACAGCAGACGACCGTCGTGATAACGGAACATCAGGCCTTCTGCTTGCTCCGCGATTGCGGCTTCACTTTCAACACAATCACGGTCTGATCGTCGAAGCGCACCATGTTGTAGCGATCGAGGTCGGCGAAAATCTCGTTGATCAAATCCTGCGGCGCGATGCCGCACTGCTTGCGGACGATGTTCTCCAGCCGCGCGCGTCCGAATTCCCGATTCTTGGGGCTCTGGTGATCGGAGACGCCATCCGAATACAGGACAATCGTATCGCCGGGAATCGCGGAGAAAACGATCTCGTCGTATTCCCGGTCGGGCAGCAGTCCCAGCGGCACGCCCTCCACATGGACTTTCATGATTTCGCCGTCGCGGCAAATCATCGGGATGGTATTGCCCGCGTTCCCCACGGTGAACTGCATGGTTTGCGGCGACCACAGCAACAGCAGCAGCGTGACATAGCGCCCTTCGACGGGCCGTTCCTGCAGCTTGTCATTCAACGCCTTCAGCAATTGCGACGGGCGGCGCCAGCGCGGCGCCAGCGTCCGCAGCAATCCATCGAGCACCGCGCCATAGAGCGCCGCCGCCGCGCCTTTGCCGCTGGAATCGCCGAACGCGATCACCGTGCTGCCGTCCGAATGCTGGAAGAAATCGTAAACATCGCCGCTGATCTCACGCGCGGGCCGCAGCCCGACCGCCGCCTTAAGCCCGCGTATGGGCGGCACCGTCGCGGGCAGCAACACGGTTTGCAGCTCGCGCGCGGCGCGCAGATCCTCCTGCATGTGCCGCTCGCGCTCGGCAATGTCCCGATAGAGCCGCGCGTTCTCAATCGAGCTCGCGATCTGCGGCGCCAGCAAATTCAACGTGCGCATGTGGTCGTCGGTGAAGAACGCGGGACGGTCGCTCTCCAGGTTCATCACGCCCATCACGCGATCGTGAACCACCAGCGGGATTGCTGCCTCCGAAAACATGTCCGGATGGGACGAAATATAGCGCTTGTCGGTGCTCACGTCATCCACGCGAATCGGCTGGCGCGATTCGGCGGCAGCTCCCACGATCCCCATCCCGAACGGAACTTCGTCGATCTTGACGCGCTGGTCGTAGCGTAAACTCATGCGATGCCGCAGCACTTTGCGTTCTTCGTCGACCAGCAGAATACTGAAGGCATCGTACGGAATCAGGCCGTGGACGCGCGACGCGATCTTGCTGAGCAACTCGTCGAGTTCCAGGATGGAAGTGAACTCGTGCGAGATGCGCGAGAGCGTGCGCAGCGTTTTGTACTGCCGCTCGGCGCGCCGGTACAGCCGGGCATTATCGATGGCCGCCGCCGCGCGCGAAGCGATCAAACGGAGCATGCTGCGGTCGTATTCCGCATAGGCGCCTTCACGCGTCGACTGCACATCGATGACGCCCACCAGCTTTTCCCGCGCGATCATGGGGACGGCGAGTTCGCTGCGCACGGCGTCGAGAGAATTCAGGTAGCGCGTGTCTTTGCGGACATCCGGAACCAGAATCGGCTCCCGGCGTTCGGCTGCAACTCCGGTGATCCCCTCGCCCAACGCGACCTTCAGATTGCGGACAATCTCTTCGCGATGTCCGATCGCGTAGCGAATCGTCAGCTCGCGCGATCGTTCGCTGTAGAGCATAATCGCGAACAGGTCGACATCCAGAACCTTGCGGACGATCTGGCCCACGTTGGCCAGCAGCTCGTCGAGATCCAGCGTCTGCGACGTAGCCGCGGATACTTCCAATAGGAAATCGAGCAGGTCGCTGCGTTGCTTGAACGGACCCTTTCGCGGCTCGGAGAGGCGCGGTCCGCGCTCCTGAATGGCTTTGCTATCGGACAGCGGCGGCCTCTACAATGCGTACGCTCGCGCTCGCGCCGATGCGCGAAGCCCCTGCATCCAGCATCCGTTCGACCTCATCCAGGGTGCGGATGCCGCCCGACGCCTTCACGCCCATGCGCGGGCCCACCACGCGGCGCATCAGCTCGACATCATGCACGGTCGCCCCGGAACCGGCAAACCCGGTCGATGTTTTCACATACTCCGCGCCGGCATCGCGCGCAATCAGGCAGGCCTCCTCTTTCTCGGCATCGGTCAACAGCGATGTTTCCAGGATGACTTTCGTGATCGCGCCGCCGCGATGGCATTCTTCGACAACGGCTTCGATGTCCCGGCGAACCGCGCCCGGATCCCCGCTGCGCAGCGCGCCGAGATTGATCACCATATCGACCTCGACCGCCCCGTTATCCACCGCTTCGCCCGCATCCGCGACTTTCGCCGCCGTGCTGCACGCTCCCAGCGGAAATCCGGCTACCGTGCAGACTTTAACCGGACCCTCGCCCAGTTCGCGCACGGCTGTCGGTACCCAGTAGGAATTGATGCAGACTGCCGCGAAACCGAAGCGCCGCGCTTCGGTGCAAAGCGCGATAATTTGTTCGCGCGAGGCGTCCGGTTTCAATAGGGTGTGATCGATAACAGCGGCGATTTCACTCAGAGAATGCACAACCGCTATGCTACTTCGAAGCTTTCGGCGTAGTTTGCTTGGCGTCTTGCAGTACGTAGACCGTTTCGCCGGGCCGGACCAATCCCAGGCGTTTGCGGACCTCGAGTTCCTGCGTCTCCGGATCCTTACTCAACTTGTCGATGCGCGTGTCCAACCGGCGAATTTCATCGCGCAGCATTCTGTTTTCCCGGTTCAGCGCGTCCATCTCGCGGCGTTTTTCCATCAACGCGGCGTAGCCGTTAGGACCGCGGAATTCGGCAAGTCCGTAACCAATAGTCGCCAGCGCGACCGTGGCAATTGCCAACCTTCCGAAACTTACGTTCATGTTAGTGAATCCTGACCGATAATAACATCTTTAGCTCTTTATGCATCTTTTATGAATGATACTTTTGTTGTGCTAAGTGCGTGTGCGACGGCGGAAGAAGCGGAAAGGATCGCCGCGGCCGCCGTGGAGCTGCATCTTGCGGCCTGCGTGCAGATTTTGCCGCAAATGCGCAGTGTTTACCGGTGGCAGGGTAAGGTAGAGAGTGCGGCCGAGCACTTACTCCTGTTCAAAACTACTGCTGCAAAATTTGAGTTACTGCGGAGTAAGATCGAGGAACTGCATAGTTATGAAGTTCCGGAGATCCTGGCGCTGCCCGCCGCGGCCGGCTCGGACAAATATCTGGCCTGGTTAACGGACGCCGTGAATGCCTGATTACAAGCACGCCACGATCGCGCTTCTCCTCGATATGGACGGCGTGATCGTCGATTCCAACCCCGTCCATCGCGAAGCGTGGCTCGCGTACAACCGTTCACAAGGCGTCGAGACCACCGAAGAGATGCAGCAGCGCATGTACGGCAAACGCAATGACGAGATCGTGCGCGATTTCCTCGGCGCGCATCTGAGTGATGCGGAAGTTTTCGCTCACGGCGCCGCCAAGGAGAAGCTGTATCGCGAGATGATCGCGCCTCTGCTGCCCGGCGCGCTGGTCCCCGGTCTGCGCAGTTTTCTGGAGCGGCATCAGGACCTGGCGATCGGCTGCGCGACGAATGCCGAACCGGAGAATCTACGGTTCGTCCTGCACGCCGCCGGACTCGAACATCTATTCCGCGCGGCCGTCGACGGATTCCAGGTGAAACGTCCGAAGCCGTGGCCCGATATGTACTTGCGCGCCGCTGAGCTGCTGGGAGTCGAGCCGGCGCGATGCATCGTGTTCGAGGACTCCTACGCCGGCATCGAAGCGGCACACGCCGCGGGGATGCGCGTGGTCGCGATCAAAACCACGCATCAGGAATTTCCTTCGGTTGACCTGGCGATTGACGATTTCCGCGCGCCGGAGCTGGAGCCGTTCATCGAGCGGTTTCGCGCGCAAGTACAATGACGGCAAATGCGCCTCCTCCCTCTTCTCTTGCTTGCCAGCGTGCTGCTTCGGGCCGACGAACCAAGCTTCCCTACGCCGCCGAAAACAGATTTGCCTTACCTGCTGCAAGCCAGCCAACTGGTTCCCACCGATGCCGGCGAGGCCCAGGAACAACCGGCGGGCAAGAAGAAGGATGAGACCACCTACACCTTGCCGGGCGAGCACGCCAAAGCGCGGACGCCGCTGACCAGCCCCATCTTTCTGCTGAAGCAGGATTCTCTCGACGTACAGCGCCTGGAAGTCTACGGATTCGAGGTGAAAGACGGCCACCGCGAGGTCACGTTCTCGAAGCGCAAAGCGGTGCAGGCGTTCACCTTGACGATCAAAAAAGTGGATGAGGGGCTTTACCGGATGGAGGTCAACGAAAGTCTGACGCCCGGTGAATACGCGATCACGCCGAGCGGATCGAACCAGGTCTTCTGCTTTGCCGTGTATTGATTGCCGTAATGCCGACACTTGTCGAATGGCAGACGCTGTTGAGCGTGCAGGCCGGCGCCTCCGCCACGCTCACCGGCCTGGTGTTCGTCGCGGCCTCAATTAACCTGAGCCGGATTCTTCGCGTCCCTGGTTTGCCGGGACGAGCGGCGGAATCGCTCGTCCAGTTCCTCCAGGTTTTCTTTATATGCACGGCCGCGCTGGTCCCCCGTCAGCCGGCTGTGGCGCTCGCCGGCGAGGTTTTTGCAACCGCCTTGCTCTTTTGGGCGGTGCAGTGCCTTGCGCAAATCAGGTATGCCAAGACACGCGCCGGCCACCCTCTGACATGGCTGGTTAGCCGCATTGTGCAAACACATTTGGCCAGCATTCCCTTTTTCGTCGCCGCGGTCTACTTGCTTTTGGGGAACACAGCCGGGCTTTATTGGCTCGTGCCCGGGTTTGTATTCTCGTTCCTTTCAGGGGTGGCGAATGCGTGGGTGTTGCTCATCGAGATCTTAAGGTGACTCCGAAAGCACCGCTTCCTTACGGGCGCGGCTCAGTGGATTCAGTATGTTTCAGAGCCGCGCCCCTGTTTCAGAGCCGCGCCCGTAAGGAAGCGGTTTAACCACAGGCTGCCCGCTAACGCATTGCCCCCTAACATTCACCGTTCCGCCCGGCCAGGGTCAACGCGGCTGACAGCGGACAACCCTCCCTTTCGGTCGGGCTCGGAGTGAGGCTGTACGGTCGCTTTTCATCTTTGGTTGTGAACCCGAAAGATTATGCCGAACTCGGTACGCGACCGCGCGTTGAACCTCGCAAATTGGCGATTCGGTTGCTTTAGATCAGGTATGTCCAAAGTTTCCGAACCTCAACGAGACGAGATGACAAGCGGGGAGTTCGCCTTCCCCAAGGAACGCAAAGAGCCGATCCATGACGCCGCCCATGTAAGGAACGCCATCGCACGATTCAATCAGGTGAAGGGCGTCAGCGATGA
>NZ_CAJCHS010000007.1 GCF_903970205.1 Nevskia soli
CGCGAAGAATAAAATACCGGTGGATTTCGTCTCCACGCACGTTTATGGGAACGATTCCTCGCACGACGTCTTCGGCACGGACGAAACGATCGGGAGGGCAGACATGGTCGCGCGCGCTGTCCGCAAAGTATACGATCAGGTGAAGCATTCGCCTCTTCCCAATGTCGAGATTCACTGGACTGAGTACAACGCGACTTACATGAATCAAGTGAACGTAACCGACTCGCCGTTCATGGGTCCATGGCTGGCGCATACGATTGCGGCGTCGGACGGACTGGTCAATACCATGTCGTACTGGTGCGTGTCCGACGTGTTCGAGGAACAAGGCGTAGTGAAACAACCGTTTTATGGAGGATACGGTCTAAGTGCGGCGGGTAACATCCCTAAGGCTGCCTTTAATGCTTTCGCGTTGCTGCACCGGCTCGGTTTCGATCGTCTGGATAACCCGTCGCCGGACGCGCTCGTGACGAAACGCGCTGACGGGACCATCGTGATGGCCGTCTGGAACTACGCTGAGGCGGAAGAGAACGGTTCCAATCGCGAGTATAAGTTCGACGTCAGCAATCTAAGTCCAGCGGCCAAGGCCAGAATCACGATCGTGGATCGCGATCACGGATCGCCGCTGCGCACGTGGGAGGAAATGGGGAGCCCGCATTTCCCGTCGCGCGAGGAGCAGGGGCGTTTGCGCGTGGCCGCAACCATGCCCGAGCCGATCGATTTCGACTGGCGGCAAATCCTGACTTTGCCTCCCAAGAGTCTCGCGTTGATTGAGATCTCTCGGTAAGCTGAAACAAGTGTGGCGCCAGGCCTTGTCTGCCGCGCTTGCCTTCCTGTTGTTACAAGGATGTGCGGCGGAACGAACTAGTCTGAATAACCTCACGCCGCCCATCGTGGCGCGCGTGCTCGATACGGACGCCAATTTTCTGGATGACCTAAGCCACCGGGCGTTTCTCTACTTCTGGGAGCAAGCGGACCCGAATACGGGCTTAGTCCGCGACCGCTCCTTAGTGGACGGCTCGATCCCGCCGAACACGGATCGCTACGCGGCCAGCATCGCGGCTACCGGTTTCGGACTAACCGCTATGGCGGTCGCCGCGGATCATCATTGGATACCGGAAACTTTGCTGAAAGATCGCGTCCGCAACACGCTGCACTTTTTCGCCTACCAGGCGCCCGGGAAGAACGGGTTCTTCTATCACTGGCTGGACCCTCAATCGGGAGAGCGCGTCCGCGGCTCCGAAGTCTCTTCCATTGACACCGCGCTCTTGCTCGCTGGGGTCCTGACGGTCCGCCAGCGTTTCGCCAAAGATCGCGAGATCGCGCAACTCGCGGATCTGATCTATGGCAACGTGGATTTTACGTGGCTGCTGGACAAGCGCGGCATTCTGTCGCACGGCTGGCGTCCGGAAGTCGGTTTGTTGAAGAGTAACTGGGACACCTACAGCGAGCACATGATTCTCTATATGCTGGCCATCGCATCCCCCACTCATCCGATTCCGGCGAAGAGTTGGTACGCCTGGGCGCGCCCCAAAGTGACTTACGAGAAGTACACTTTTATTAACGACGGACCTTTATTCACGCAGCAATACTCTCACGCCTGGATCGATTTCCGGGGGCTTGAAGAAGCCGCGCCCTCCGATATCAATTGGTTCGAAAACGCCATTATTGCCACGGAAGTGAATCGCGATCTCTGCATTAACCTACGCAACAAGTTTCCGGATTACGGCCCGAACTTATGGGGAGTAACCGCGTCCGATAGTGTGACCGGCTACCGTATTTGGGGTGGACCTCCGGCGGATAACCGAATCGACGGGACACTGGTTCCGTGCGCGCCGGGCGGATCGCTCATGCTTACGCCGCAGCTCGCATTGGCTGATTTGCGCAACATGCGGGCGCAGTTCGGCGAGAAAGCTTACGGCCATTACGGATTCACGGATGCGTTTAATCCGCTGACCAACTGGTATAACCCGGAAATCATCGGGATCGACCAAGGCATTATTCTACTTAGCGCGGAAAATGCGCGCGGCGGCTATGTTTGGAAGTGGTTTATGAAGAATCCGGAAATCCGGGACGCAATGGACCGGATCGGGTTCCACAAAGTGCGAGGATAACTATAAATGAGCCAAGCTGACCAACACCATCGCATCGACTACATCGAATTTCCCGCCAGTGACCTGCCGGCAACAAAGAAGTTCTATACGGACGTTTTCGGGTGGAAGTTTGAAGATTACGGTCCAGAGTACACAAGCTTCCAGGACGGGAGGTTAGCCGGCGGGTTCTGGACGGAATCGAAACCGCAGTCCGGAGCCGGTCCTCTCGTGGTGCTGTACTCGACGGATCTGGCGGGTACGCTTGCTAAGGTAGAGCAAGCCGGCGGGAAGATCGTTAAAGCGATCTTCGAGTTTCCCGGCGGACGACGGTTCGGGTTTCTGGATCCGAGCGGAAACGAACTGGCCGTTTGGAGTGAATAGCCTCCTTACTAAGGAACATGCTTCACAATGGAGCAATGTTCCGTTCCTTACTGTTACTGTGTTGCGCCGCGGCGTGCGCGAGCGCCGAAACGTACTCATTAACCCTTAAGCAAGCCGTTGCCCGCGCGCTCGCCCAAAATCCGGAAGTGGTCATGGCGCGACTCGATGAACAAAAAGCCGCCCAAGGTATACGGCTAGCACGCGATCCTTTCATCCCAAGGCTGGATGTCGGCAGCGGACTCGCGTACACCGACGGATTCCCTCAAAGTGTAGAAGGCTCCGCACCGTCCGTCGTCAACGCGAAAGCCAACGAATTCATCTTCAACAAGCAACAGACTTATTTGTTGGCGCAGGCTCGCGAGCATGCCCGCGGTGCGCAATGGGTCACAGCTGCCAAGCGCGACGATATTGCGTTTCGGACCGCCTCGCTCTATCTCGATGTTCAGCGCGCCGCGCAACTGCGGAGTATCAGCGAGAAGCAAGTGGAGAGCTTCGTAAGCGTCGAACAGACAGCGAAAGCGCGCGTGGACGCCGGCTACGAACTGCCGCTTGAAGATAAACGCGCCACCGTTGAAGTGAAACGCGCGCAACAGAGATACGAAACCGTCCAGGATGATCTTGACTACGGCGAGCGATCTTTGGCTATCATCCTTGGTTACACGGCCGAAGATAAGGTGATTCCGGTCGATGAAGAAATGCTGCAGGCGGATGTTGTGGAAACCGAAGAGGCAGCTTTGGCTGCGGCAGTTACAGCCAACAAAGATCTGCGCCGGCTCGAGTCGGCTATGATCGCGAAGGGATTGGACGCGAAAGCGGCGAAGGCGCAGCGCCTCCCGCGTGTCGATCTCGTTGCTGAGTACGCTCTGTTCTCGACTTTCAATCACTTGAACGAGTACTATCAAAAATTCCAGAAGAACAACACAGAGTTGGGAGTTGCGATTTCCGTGCCTCTACTCCCCGGGCCTGCCATTAGTGCTCAGGTGAATCAAGCACTGGAAGATACGGCTAAGTTGCGGGCCGAATATAACAGCACGAAGAACCAGATTGAACTCAACATCCATCAGCAGTATCAGCAACTACGCAAAGTGCAGACCGCGAAAGAACTGGCGGATGCCGATCTGGACTACGCACGGGAAGCGCTAAGCGTGGTGATGTCGCAGATGAAGGAGGGGCGCGCCTCGTTACGGCAGCTGGAAGAAGCGCGCGTTGTGGAGAATGAGAAATGGCTGGCGTTCTACGATGCGCAGTTTGCCGCGGAGCGAGCACGCCTGGCACTTCTGAAAGAGACGGGCGCGTTGATCGCGGCGCTACGGTAAAGCCCAGTAACCCTGCCGGGTTTTCGCGTGCAGTTCCGGCCTGTCTTTTACTTCGACGCGGATGGAATGAAAATGCCCGGCTTCCCCGCCCGCCGGCTGAAAGCTTAGGATGTACTGGCGATGCACCTCTTCTCCGATTAGTTGTATCGCCTGTTCCAAAGCATTCTTTTTCAGAAAGCTCAATGTCCGGCCGCCGGTTACTTTGGTAAACAAGCTTGACAGGTCGGGTTTGGTCAGACGTATCAGCTCCCCGATCGCGTACATGGGACTTCCCGGACCGGGGTCAAATGGAACCGCGGTGTCGTCCGGTCCAGCGCATAGATCGCACGGACGGGTCTTCGTGCGCTCGTCGATCGGCTTCAGGTCTTCGGCTGTTTTCGGCTTGGTGGTAAAAGGTTGCAGAAACGGAGAGTAGGTCGCCCAGTAAACCGTCGCGTTCAGCTTTTGTATGCGCTCCATGACGTCCGGCAACGCGGACTTACTGTGGCGATCGCGCTTCTCGCCGATGATGAAGATGATCTTTCGTCGTCCTGCGGGGCGCGCCTCCAACATAACTATCGCTTGCCGCAGAGCATCCAGCGTGCAGGCATTGCCGCCTTCTTTGCGCAACATTCGCAAGGCGTGACTTACAGCGTCGGGATTATCCGTGAAATCCTGCCTTAACTTTACTTCGTCGCTGAATGAGATTACCGCGGTTTCTCCGGCGTCCGCGGCTAACAGCTGGCTGAGCAGGATGCCGCTCCCACCCAGTTTGTCGATCACCGCTCCGGAATTTTCGCTCGCTTGAACGGCGACAACCAGATCGATCGGATAAGTCGACCAGTCCATCTGTATTGTCTGCGGCACATTGTTGTCGTATAGGACCAGGTCATCCGTAGTTAGCCCGTCGACGAAATGGTGTTTGGAATCAGTGACGGTAGTCGGCGCAAGTACCAGCGGCACGGTGGTCCGAAACTGCGCCAGCGCCGGAAGAGTAAGTGCGAAGATAACCGTGGTCAGTCGCATTCGCTGCCTCTCGAACACTTTCGAAGCCAAATCGCCCGTTACGTGGCCGCAAGTATAATACCTCGTGTACCGGGTATGCGACCTGAACAAGCCCGATCTCATGGGCCAACCCGACGTTCCGCGATCAGTAGGTTTTGCCAGGCCGCCGTCGTGCCGATGCTTGGCGCTGCGGTTGAGGCGTGGACTCCCGCCGGCGCTCAAGAAGCGACGAGGACCCGGTGGGTAGCTTACGCCGAGACGCTGAAGCCGCGACTCAACGAAACACTCCAGTCGCCGCTCGCCGTCGTTAAGCCCATAAGTGATCCATCCCGATATCTTCGATGGCGAATGGATGTTGAAGCGCATGGTTCGGATCTTCCCAAACGCCTTCTACGCAAGGGAGACCAGTTCATCCTCGACTTTGGCGGGCATCGTACCGGACACTTCGGCTTCAAGCTGGTTGGAGAGGGTTCATCCATCGATGCGCCGGTGCGGCTCAAGGTCACGTTCGGCGAAGTGCCGGGCGATGTTGCGGAACCGCTCTATCCGTACAAGGGATCACTGAGTAGCTCGTGGCTGCCGGAAGAAATCATCACGATCGACTTCCTTCCCCAGACCGTCCGAATGCCCCGGCGCTATGCTTTTCGTTTCGTCAAGGTTGAAGTACTCGACACGTCACCAAACTTCGGGGTGAGGTTTTTCGATACGCATGCGATCGCGCTAACCTCCGCGTCAAGCCAGCCCGCGCCACTCGCAATTTCCACGCCTGAATGGATTCGACGGGTCGATGAGGTTAGTATTGCAACCCTTCGAGACTGCATGCAGACTACCTTCGAGGACGGCCCACGCCGTGATCAGCGATTGTGGATCGGGGATCTTCGCCTTCAGGCGCGTGCCAGTTATGTGACCATGCCGAATCATGATCTGGTGAAGCGTTGCTTATATCTTTTTGCGGGACTGCCTCGCGAGAGCGATGGCTTTCTCCCCGCCTGCGTTTTTGAAAAACCGGCGCCATCGACGACGGAGACGTTTATCCTCGACTACGCGGCATTATACGGCTCGATCGTTTTAGACTACTTGCAGGCGTCCAACGACTTGGCGGCGGCAAAAGAGCTCTGGCCGGTTGCTTATCGCCAAATCGAACTTCTACTAAAGATGGTGGATGATCAAGGGCTATTTCAGGCACCCAAGGGATACTGGGCATTTATCGACTGGAACATGTCGCTTGACCGCAGCGCTTCTATGCAAGGGGTGATTATCTATTCGGGCCGCCGCCTATGTGAGCTAGCGCAGCTGACGGGTAACTCGGAACAGGTCAAGCCGCTTTCCCGGCGACTGGATGAAATGACGGCCGCCGCGCACCAACACTACTACAATACGGCAAAGGGCGTCTGCGTCAGCGGTGCTAAGCAGCAGATATCGTGGGCGTCCCAGGCGTGGCTTACCCTGGCCGGGTGTCTCTCCAGAGAAGAAGCGGCCGGGGCGCTACGGCGCGCTGTTATCGAGGACAAAACGTCAACGCAGCCCACGACGGCTTATCTGTACCACCACGTAGTCGAAGCGATGGTTGTTTGTGGGATGCGTCAGCAAGCTCTGGAACTAATCAAGAGCTACTGGGGGCGTATGGTTGACGACGGCGCCGATACCTTCTGGGAGGCGTTCGACCCGAACGACTCGACGTTTTCTCCGTACGGCGATGTTCACATCAACAGCTTTTGCCATGCGTGGAGCTGCACGCCCACGTACTTCTTCCGAGCCTTGCACTTACTCGACACATAAAGGGAACAATTGGGACCGAACCCGCTCGTCGGCGTTATCTATCATTGGATCGGCGGGTTCGCCTCCGCCACCAACTTCATACCGTTCCGCGGCATCAATCGTTGGTCGTGGGAAATTTACTGGCTCATTCAAGGCTTTGCCGCCTGGATCGTTGCTCCTATAGTTCTCGCTAGCCTACTTGTTCCGAACCTATGGGGAGTTCTTGAAGCCGCGCCGCATTCCAGCATCGGATTCGCGATCTTGTGGGGCGCGCTTTGGGGCGTTGGCGGACTTACCTTTGGTCTCGCTATCCGATATCTCGGCATTGCCCTCGGCTATGCCATCGCTCTCGGCCTTTGCACGGCGTTCGGTACTCTGATTCCGCCGATTTATGACGGCTCGATCCGCGCGATCGCGACGGAAACGTCAGGCCGCATCATTCTCGGCGGCGTTTTACTCTGTTTGATCGCGGTAGCAGTAAACGGACTTGCCGGGTTATCGAAGGAAAGAGAAGTGACTCCCGAGGACAAAGCCGAAGCCGGGGAATCGGACTACTCTTTTGGAAAGGGTATCGCGGTAGCAATCTTCGCCGGCATCATGAGTTCGTTCTTTGCCTTCGGCCTCAAAGCCGGAGCCCCGATCGGACAAATCGCCAAAACCGAACTCATCGCCCATCAGCGGCTCGATCTATGGCAGAACCTTCCCGTCCTTATCGTCGTCCTCTGGGGAGGGTTCGCGACCAACTTCATCTGGTCGGTTATCCTGATCGCGAAGAACCATTCATTCCGCCAGTTCGCCGGCGAGCCGGGCAAAAACCCCATGCACGCGGGCCGGAGCGATCCCACCTATGCGAAACTCCCGGCGAGAACTCTGATCTCTAACTATCTTCTGGCAGCATTGGCCGGCGTGATCTGGTATTTCCAATTCTTTTTCTACTCCATGGGCCAGACCAAAATGGGTAAGTACGACTTCTCCAGTTGGACGCTACACATGGCGTCAATCATTATCTTCGCCACATTATGGGGATTAGTGCTCAAAGAGTGGCGTGGAACCAGCCGCCGAACGAAGTGGCTTGTAACTGCCGGCTTATTTCTGTTGGTAAGTTCGACTATAGTCGTCGGCTACGGTAATTATCTGAAGGTCAACCCATGAGTTGCCTTCAGGCGAACGCTACGTGACGGGTCAGTAACTTCGCAACAAACTCCCGGCTCGATTCGACCAAATCCCAAGCCCCGTCCCAGAAGCACATATCGATCGTCCACCAATCGATATACGGCACTTGCAACAGCTTAGGCGCGAGCGCATCGAAATCGACGTGACCTTCGCCAAACGGTGCGTGCGTGCTGGTTTCGTCGTTATGGAGGGTGCCGTCGCTGTCGATCAGATGGATCGCTCCGATGCGGCCCTGCAGCTTAGTCAGGAACTCATCGACTCCGCCGATCAGGATATCTTTCGCCCCTTGCTGCCGGGCTCCCACGACTCCGCACATATAAGCATGCGAAGTATCGAACATGATCAGGAAATTCGCGTGTCCGACTTCCTGATGCATCCTTAGAATCTCCGACGGCTTGTTAAAAAGGAATCCGGGCTCGAATTCCCACACCATGCGAATGCCCGCTTCTTGAGCAATCTGCGCAGCCTTGTTCCACGTCACCGCCGTCCTTCGAAATGACGGATCGTACTCTTCGATTGAAACTGATCCGGGAGCCGCCACCGTATCGACGCGAATGGTCGGACATCCGATCCCGACGCACAAGTCGACGTTGCGGCGGAATAGGTCGAGATAGCGGCGCTCGTTGCCTTCGGCCACGGGATTGACGCTGGAGAAATCCGCGGCGTACCCCGAGATCCCTAGGTGGAGGTCTCTCAGAAAGCGGACCAGCTCGCCGCGTGATCCAGCGGTCGCGTACTTATCCAACGTTACGTGCGGCGGAAATCCGCAGATTTCAATGCCATCATAGCCGGCCTTCGCGAGCCGCCTGGCGGTGTCTTCAAATGACACGGGATGAGAAGTGTAAGGACCGAACGAGAATGCCCAACTGCCTAACGAGATTTTCATATCAGCTCCTGGCGCTACCTATTCTATTCCCTATTGCTTCACAACCGTCACCCAGCGGTCCGACTCACACGCCTCGAGCACCGCATCCAAAACCAGCTGACAGCGCAGGCCGTCGTCGAAGTCCGGCTTCATCGGACGATCCGCCGCTACTGCCGCGATCAGGTCCGCCGCCTGGTTGCCGAAGGTATGTTCGTAACCGATGGCGCAGCCCGGCACCCACCATTGCTTCATATACGGATGCATCTCTTCCCAGACCGAAATCTTGCGCCAGCCCTGAATGTGTTTCGGCTCGCGCGAGTCAAAGTACCAAAGGCGCGACATATCTTCCAGGTCGAAGTACAAGCTTCCATGTTCGCCGTTAATTTCGAAGGTATTCCCGTTCTTGCGGCCATTCGCGAAGCGCGTGGCTTCAAAGTGCCCAATCGCCCCATCCGCGTACTTGGCGACGAAGATAGACGCATCTTCGATCTCGACCTTCGATGCTCCACCTTCGGGACGGCTGCGTTCGTTGACGAAGATCCGGCTCGTGCCCGCGACCGCGGTAATCTCACCCGCGAGATAGTTCGATAGGTCGACGATGTGCGAGTGCAGATCGCCGGTTACTCCCGATCCCGCAACGTCTTTATCCATCCGCCAGAGTAGCGGCACGGATGGGTCAAGTGTCCAATCCTGCAGATACAAGGCGCGAAAATGAAAGATCCGTCCAATGCGCCCTTCATCGATCAACTGCCGCGCGAAAGCGATGGCGGGAACGCGCCGGTAGTTGAACCAGACCGTATTGATCTTGCCGCGCGCAGCCGCGGCCATCTCACGCGCTTGTGCGCCGTTCATCGCCAGCGGTTTCTCACAGGCGACGATCTTGCCCGCATCCAGGGCAGCCAGCGCTACTTCGTAGTGCGTGTTGTTGGGCGAGCAGATATCTACAATTCGGATCTCCGGATCGTCAATCACGCGCCGCCAATCGTCGGTCGATGTCTCCCATCCCCAGCGTTCCGCCATAGCTGCAACTTTGTTGGCGTCGCGGCCGACGATAGTCTTCAACCGCGTACGCAACGGCAGGTCGAAGAACTGATTGATCTGGCGGTATGCGTTCGAATGGGCCTTGCCCATGAACTTATAGCCGACCATCCCGATCGCGATTGAAGGCTTCGGCATGTTAGAGTACCTCGGGTGCGGCGCCCAGAGTGACTGTAACTTCCTGACTGCGGCCGCCGCGCCAAACGGTCAGGCGCAGCTGGTCACCGGCGTGTTTGCGGTTGACCGCGCGATCGAGATCGGCATCGGAAGTTACTGCCTTGCCATCGATCGCCGTAATCAAGTCACCCCCAACGCCGAGCTGATAGTTGCCCACAATCACCACTTGTCGCGGCGGCCGCAGTCCGGCCTCCTCCGCGGGAGAACCATCATCGATGCGCTGCACCAGCAGTCCGCCGCTACGGGGCATTCCGAGTTCCTCGGCAAGATCGCCTTCAACATGAACTGCCTGCGCCCCCAAAGTAGGCCGGGCGATGTGCCCGCGCGTGCGGTACTCTTCAATGATCTCTTTAGCCTTGTTGATCGGCATAGCGAAACCAATGCCGATGTTACCGCCTTCGGAACTACCGCCGTTGCCATAGATCGCGGTGTTGATCCCGATCACCTCGCCGCGGGAATCGAGCAGCGGACCACCGGAGTTCCCGGGGTTAATGGCCGCGTCCGTCTGGATCAGATCTTCTAACCGGCCTTCGGATTGTTCGTCGCCGAGCGTCCGCCCGAGCGAACTTATGACGCCGGTAGTCAGTGTTCCTGATAACCCGAACGGATTGCCAATCGCGAGCACCTTCTGACCGACCTGCAAGTTATCGGAACTACCCAGGTGAAGGTAAGGTAGCTTGGTCGCGGCGTTGATCTGCAGCAGGGCAATATCGTTGTGGGAATCGGCGCCGAGCACGCGCGCTTTATACTGCTTGCGGCCATTCGCCAGCGTAACCGTAACCTCTCGACTGCCCCGGACGACATGGTTATTCGTGAGAATCATTCCGTCCTCGTTAATGATGATTCCCGAACCTGTCCCTTTCGCCGGCACGACAGCAAGAAACCAGTTCCTCTGCATCACGATGCTCGTGATGTTGACGGTCGCCAGGTGCGCCGTCTTATAGATATCGATGTTATTCTGCTCGTCCGTGCCGAACCCTGCGCCGTGCGCGATGTCCGGTCCGGTCCAAAGCTGGCCAACGGGCGAGATCGGTTTCAGGTAGCGGCCCAGATGAAAATCCGCGCGCGACGTCACATACATGAAGCTTCCGATGAGCATCGCGGCAAGTAACAGACTTCTCGCTTTCATACGCCTCTATTTTTGCAGCTTGCGTTTAACAGCTTTCGCAAAGCGTGATAGACATCACTGGTTTGACGAAGAGTGTTTTCTTTCGGACCGGAGCTATCGATCAGGAAGTCGGCGAATCTGCGCTTTTCATCGATCGGCATCTGGCGCGCGAGGCGGGCGCGAACAGCCTCTTCGGTAGTAAGCGGATCGCGATGGAGTGCGCGCTCGATCTGTAACGCCGGCCGGCAGTAGACGACGACGAGCTTGTCGTAATCGCGGTAGATGCCGGTTTCGATAAGAATCGCGGCTTCCATCACCGCGATGGCATCGGGCTCAACCGCGGCGATCGCGGCGAAGATTTCGTCCTTGCGCCGGCGAACCGCGGGATGGACGATAGCGTTCAGCGCAGCGAGTTTCGCCGGGTCGTGGAAGACGATCGATGCAACTCGTGCGCGGTCGATCTCGCCGCTGCCGTCCAGGATTTCAGTACCGAAAAGTTCGACGACCGGGCCATAAGCTTCGCCCGAAGACGCAAGTACCTCATGTCCAAGATCGTCGGCGTGGATCACGTGACAACCGAGCCGCCGGAGTTCATGGGCGACGAAAGTTTTGCCGCATGCTAATCCGCCGGTAAGTCCGACTTTTAGCATGTCTGGATCGCGGACAGGCGCATAGTGGCAGCACGTACATTATCTGCCAGCGACCGAGTGCCAGAATGTGGAGCATGAGGATCCCTTCGGTCCAGGAACTCGCCGCCGCACTTGCGCGCTCGTGCGTGAAGCCGCTGAATGAGAAGTGATCGTCATTGAGTGCCGGGGCGAACCCGTGGCGGAGTTGCGGCCCATTTTGAAGCAGAAACCCAAGGAGCGGCTGCCGGACATGCGAAAGGTGTGCCATTGAGCTCTTCCGGCCCCTTCCGGTCGACGTCCCGTTGCGAGCGGGCGATGCGATCCATATAGCGCGGCTCTACATGCGGGCGAAACTGAGATCTGGACGACGATCGGCATCTATCGGCGGCGGCCGCGCACTTACGGTGTCACGGGAAAAAGCGTTTAATAACCGGCGCTCCTCGTCACCTGTAGACTGAAGTTATGGAACGAAAGATGTTCTGGCTCACATTCACCGTACTGAGCCTGGGCGCTGAGATCGTTCTGCCCTTCTGGTGGGGAGTCGCCGCAACGTTTCCAATCTTATTCCTAAGTTGGTGGATCGTCTATCGGAGCGGCTGGTTTTAGTTATGTTTGAACGCTACAACGAAAAAGCTCGCCGCTTGATCTTCTTTGCCCGATATGAGGCCAGTCAGAGGGGTGCCGCTTACATCGAACTCGAGGATCTGCTACTCGGTGCTTTACGCGGAGATCCTATATTCAAGACCGCGCTGTCGCACGCGACTGCTGAGCAACTCCGCTCACAACTAAAAGGCATTAACCCGGAATCCCACCGTCCCACTACGACGTCGGTTGACCTTCCGATCGGCAAGGCGGCGAGGCAGGCCTTGCGTTTTGGAGCCGAGGAAGCGGAGCGTCTGGGCCATCGAACCATCACTCCAGGTCATCTCGTGATCGGAGTACTGCGCCAAACGGATAGCCCCGCTGCCATGGCGTTCGAGGCTGCCGGCTTGGGACTGGAGCGCCTGCGCGAACTGGTGGGCCAGGCGCCGGCCGCAGATACGCCGCGCCCGCCCCGCGGCACGTCTCGCATACCGCAAGCGATCAGCCCGCAGTTATCGCCGCTAGTCACATCACTATTCGCTACTATCTCGACCACGACACCGCAGCTCTATCACTGGCTCCGGGCAAGGTTTTCGGAACCGGTCTTAAGTGAAGAACACCAGGGTGAAGAATGGACGCGCGCCGAGGCGTTAGGTCACTTAGTCGATTTGGCCATCGCGCATCAGCATTGGATCGCGGCCGCGCTTGCACAAGGAACGCTACACGCGGAGAACGTTCCAGGAAAAGCATGGGTTGTAGCCCAAAAGTACGCGGAAATGGATTCGACAGAGACGCTCGACCTATTTGTCTGCGTGAACCGGCACTTACTCAACGTAATGGCGGCTATTCCTGAAGACAAGCTCGCGATCAGTTGCCAAATCGCAGAGGCCGAGCCGGTTTCGCTGGAGAAGCTGATTGCGCAGTATGTCGACGCGGTTAGTGAGTGGCTACGCAAAGTAACCGCGAGTTAAGCGTGAATATCTAGCTCCACCGCTTCAATCAGCGGCACTAACCATTTCAGCAGCGCCTGGTGCGCGGGATGTTTGACATACGCTTCGAGCGCAGCTTTATTGCTGAAATGCATGATGCCGCCGAACGTATATCCATTGCCCCTCGGCGAGAAATTATTTCCTACGTGGGTCTGTAGCAGCCCGGTTACGACGCCCTGGAACGCAGCGATATCCTTTGCAGCCCTTGCCTTCTGAGCCTCGGTCGTCCCCGGCTTCCAACGAAACGCAAACACATGGAAGACAGTGTCTCCGGCGTCTTGTGCGGCGGCCGATTGCGGGAGAGCGGCAGAGGCGAGTGCAGCCGCAGGAGCGATTGAACTCTTTTGAAGTAACGAGCGGCGCGTGAGATTCGGCATCGAGATTCTCCTTATTCCAGTGATTGTAACCTCAGCCATGATCGCGCACAACATGTGCGGCGCATGTTTTGTATACTCATCACATGCCGAAGATGATCCAAATACGGGATGTTCCGGACAAGCTGCACATCGCGCTCAAAACCCGCGCTGTTCGTGAGGGCATTAGCTTGTCCGACTTCCTCAAGAGGGAACTGGGAAAGCTGGCGGAACGTCCGAGCATGCAGGAATGGCTGGACCGTACCGCGCAGTTGAAGCCGATCCGGTCGAAACGCAGTTCGGCGCAAATCATACGCGCACTGCGAGATGGGCGATGATCGTCCTGGACGCTTCGGTGGTTGTCGAGCTACTTAGAAACGGCGTGTTCGCGGATGGACTCCGGCGCGATCTCGCCGCGAATCCGGGTTCCGTCATCGCGCCGCATCTACTCGACGTCGAGGTGGTGAGTGCGCTCCGGAGTTTGCATGCGGGCCGCCGGATCGATACCCACGATAGCCAACAATATTTGAACGAGTTGGCAGCGCTGCCGGTGGAGCGCGTTCTTCACATCCCGCTAATTCCTCGAGTCTGGGAACTGCGCCATAACTTCAGTGCTTACGACGCGGTCTATATCGCATTGGCCGAGGCGACCGATGCCGTCCTTTTCACGATGGACGCTAAGTTGCGTACGGGCCATCGAGCAAAGGTCAGACTTTTCAGCGCGCCGGTAAACTAGCGATTAGCCAGTTCTTATCCGTGTTTATCCGTGTTCATCTGTGGCCAATTGGTTTGACTCGCCGCCCGCTCGCAACTCTCAATCGTATTCACCATCAACATTGCAATCGTTAGCGGCCCGACGCCTCCCGGCACCGGAGTATAAGCACCCGCAACCTCAGCCATAGCGCGCGGATCCACATCGCCAACCAGCGCACTCCCCTTCGCTTCAAACTGAGCCATTCGCGCCGGATCCTGCCCGAACACGCGAGCAGCCTCTTCAGCGGATGTAATCCGATTCATCCCCACATCCACCACCGTCGCCCCTGGCTGTATAAACTCCTTGGTCACCATCGCAGCGCGCCCGATCGCCGCCACCAACAAATCCGCCTCCCGGCACACCCCCGCCAGATCCGCCGTGCGCGAATGCGCTATCGTCACCGTCGCATTCTCCGCCAGTAACAACATCGCCATCGGCTTGCCGACAATATCGCTGCGTCCCACCACCACCGCCCGCCGCCCCGCCATCGGAATTTCGTAATGTTTCAGCATCCGAATAATCCCCGCCGGCGTACAAGGCCGCGGGCCTGGACGTCCGGTCGATAATAACCCTACATTTAGCGGATGGAATCCATCCACATCTTTCGCGGGGTCCACCGCCATCAACACCCGCGCCGCATCTACTTGCGCAGGCAAAGGGAGCTGAATCAGAATCCCATCGATCTCCGTGCGCGCATTCAACGCAGCCACCATCGCCAGTAGTTCATCCGTCGTCACCGATTCCGGGGGCGTGAGCGTCTCACTATAGATACCCAGTTCCGCCGCCGTTCTCGTCTTACTTCCGACATAAACCTGCGACGCGGGATTCGAACCAGCCAGAATGACCGCGAGTCCCGGCGGCCGCCCGATCCGTTCGATTAACCTTGCAATCCGCGGTCGGCATTCCCCTTTGATCGCTTCCCGCACGCGCACGCCGTCCAATACCAGAGCCATCCGGTTTCAGGTTACTAACGTGCGACGAAGGGAATTTTGCGAACGCTTTGCCTCCCCGGCACGTAATAGGAAGTGAACAAAATGGCGCGCTCTAAAAGAAGAAGATGGTTATGGCTGCTCTTACTCCCCGTTTTGGGACTGGGCGCGTTTGTCACACTAAAGGCCGTCGGCCACACCCCGACCAAGATCGATCCAGAGAAAATCGCCAAAGTCGAGCGGATGGACCTGGCCCGTTCCGTCGTCGCGACCGGCAAAATTCAACCCGTCCGTGAAGTCGAAATTAAATCGAAGGCCAGCGGCATCATCCAGAGCCTCCCCGTAAACTTCGGCGATTACGTACACAAAGGCCAGGTCATCTGCGAACTGGATAAGAACGACATTCAGCCGCAGCTCGACGAGCAACGCGCCGCCCTCGCTGTGGCGCTCGCACAGGAGCAGAGCGCCAAGGCGGACTACGAGAAATACAAGGTCGACGCCGAAGGCCCCGATGTTCCGTTTCTAAAATCGGATCGCGATCGCGCGCAAAAGCTGTTTGCCGCGGGTCTCGTCGCGCAAAACGCGAGAGATGAGAGCGAGAAGAATTATCAGATCGCTCTCAACAAGATGAATTCCGCGCGTGTGAATCTGCAGAGCGCGACCGCCGCCATCGCCAAGGCCAAAGCGCAGTATGAACAGCAGGCCGCGGTCGTGGCCCGGACTGAAGAAGACCTCCGCAACGCGACTATCGTCGCCCCGATCGACGGCGTCGTTCTCTCGCGCGACGCGGAAGTCGGCACCGCGGTGAGTTCCATTCTGGTGCTTGGATCGAGCGCCACGCTCATCATGACGCTCGGCGATCTCAACGAAGTCTACGTGAAAGGCAAAGTCGACGAGAGCGACATCGGCAAGGTCTATCTGGGTCAGCCCGCGCGTATCACCGTCGAGTCTTTCAAAGACCAGAAGTTCAACGGCGTCGTCACCAAGATTTCTCCGATGGGTACGGAGAAAGACAATGTGACTACATTCGAAGTCCGCGTCTCCATCTCCAATGAGAGCCGCAAACTGCGCGCTCTGATGACTGCGAACGCCGAG
>NZ_CAJCHS010000008.1 GCF_903970205.1 Nevskia soli
AGGGTGTGCCGCAGCTCGGGACTCTTCAGAATGCGGCGGACGTCCTCGGCCTGCCATCCATCGCGGTAGTTGGTGAGCATCGCGATGATCGGCAGGTTGGCCTGGCGGGCGATCACGGTGACGGTCTCGTCGCTTTGATCGTCGATATCCCCCGCGGCATTTTGCAGTACAAACCACTCGGGAAGCAGGTGGGTAAGATGCGCTAAGTTAATCCGTAGAGATACGATGCTGGAGCTATCCCAATTCACATAGAACCCGAAGACGTAAGGCTTTCCTTCGGCGATCTTCGCGGCCTGCTTCGGATGCATTACCGGCGAGGCCGATCTTACATACTTCAGGTCGTGAGCATCGTGCCGCATGTCTCTTTGCGCTTTGAACGGGACGTTGCGCGCCACCTTCTCGCCCCGGACGATCGATCGGACTTCTTCCTGCGCCGGCGTGGCGATCTGCGTTTGAGGTAATCCAATCGCCGGGAGTTTGTAGTTAGCGAACAAGGCCAGTAAGAACGCGACCACCAGCAAGAACGATCCGATTCCCGCCGTTTGCAGCGCCCGGCTGAAACGTTTCCAACGTTTCCCCGTCGGATCATAAAACACGAACGCCTGCGTTGGTTGATCAGCCATGGTTGTTACTCCGACGCCGCGCCGACGTGCTTGCGAATTAGAGCGGTGGCCGCATCATCACACGCTTTCGCGGCGGCCTCTCCGCCTTGATTGGTCGCGACCAGAACGGCGAAGTCCTTCACCGGCGCCAGCCAGATCACGGCGAAACTCATCGTGTTGCTGCCGGCGTGAGTCAAAACACGGCCGCCGCCCCAGGGACGGTTCACCAATATCCATCCGAACGCGTAAGTTCCGCCCATGATCGGCGTGTGCAGATAACGAAACGTTTCGGGAGTCAGGATGCCGCCGGATTCGCCCTTCTCTCCGCGTAAGTGGGCCTGCGCGAACTTAGCCCAATCGCCAATCGAACAATGCACGGTGCCGGCCGGGCCGACTAATGGCGGATTATCAGCGAGAGGACCAGGGGGAAGGGGAGTTCGAAGGGGCCCAGTTACGAGATGTTGCCATGGCTGGTCAATTTGTCCCGGAGTTCCCGGCGCTCCGAACCCGCAAGAATCCATATGAAGCGGCTTGAACAGCCGCGCGGTCATGAGGTTTTCCCAGCTATCGTTTCCGATTCGTTCCGCGATCGCGCCGGCAATAATGTAGCTTCGATTCGAGTAAAGAAATGTGCTCCCCGGCCGATTCACCGGAGCTTCCGACAGTACGGCCGCGGCATACCTGCGTCGTTGCTCGGGCAGGGAACCGGACCATTGGCGGAGTTGCAGCAGGCTCACACCTTTCGGAGCTGTGGCGTCCGATAAGCCCGCCCTATGTGCCAGTAACTGCTCCAATGTTACCTGGCGATAAGCGGAGTTCATGGTTGACTTCAGGTCCGGGAGTAGTTTCTCCAGAGGATCCTTCCAAGAGAGTTTCCCTTGCTCGACAAAAATTGCGAGCAGCGTGGCCGTCATCGCCTTGGTATCGGATCCGAGGTGGAACTGATCGGTAACCGTAACCTTATCCGGTGCGCCTAACTTGCGCACGCCCGCCGCGCCGATCGCTTCCAACCCACGGCTGGTCACGGTGGCTCCAACTAACGCAGGTACATCGTTCTGCTTTCGCACCGAGTCGAGGTCGGTACTTATATCGAAGACCTGATCTGCCACTGCCACAGTTCCGACCACAAACGCTCCAAGCACAACCAGCCCGAGTGGAAGAGCGAGTTTCAAGCCTGACTCCACAACCAGGCGGCAAGGTGCTCCTTCTGTTGCTGGGTAGCGTGCGGATTGACTTCAAGAAGCCACTTACGGCCCGGTTCTTCACCTAACTTCATCCGAACCCTTAAAATCCGGTCCCGTCGGCTTACTAGAAGTTCGACCGAATCCCCCGGCGCGTACTGCTCCAGCCGTTTCGCCCAGCCGTCCGGAGTTACTCTCCAATTGTCGATCGCCAGGATCTCATCGTCGACGCTCAGTTCCGCGGCCGCGGCCGGCGTGTCCCGTGGAATTGCGCTGATTACCAAGCGGCCGTTGTCGGTTCGCGTCTGAAACCCGGGCCAAGCCTTAACGCGACCATCGCTTTTGGGCGGTTCCGGCTTCTTAAACTGCAATCCAAACCAGTCCAGCGCTTCGGAATAGTCCACCGGCGCGGTGGTTTCCAGAAGCGTCCGAAACCACGGTTTCAAGTCGGCTCCGCTCACGTCGCTTATGACTTGAACGAAGTCGTCGGTGGCGTATCCGTGCGCGCCGCTGAATCGCGAGTAAGCCAGCCGCATCCCGTCATCCAGGCTTTTCGCGCCATTGGTTAAGTGGCGAATATGGGCGTCGATCAACCATCCCGCGACCGCGCCTTTCACGTAGTAACTGATCGACGAGTTGACGGAATTCTCGTCCGGACGGTACTCCTTGATCCAAGCGTCGTAGGAGGCCGATTGGAGCGGCTGCACCAGCCGCCCCGGCGTCGTTTCAAGCGTGGAGATAAACGCCGATAGCCCCGCACGCTCCGTCGGCAGCGCATTGGTTCCAAGATACTCAGCGGTACTCGACAGACCGGCCCGGCGGACGTTCAAATCGGTGTAGTAGTTGGTTACTCCCTCGGCTACCCATAAGTTCGCGGTGTAGTTCTCATTTTCGTAATCGAAAGGACCAAGTTCTACCGGGCGCAGCCGTTTGACGTTCCAGGCATGAAAGTACTCGTGACTAACTAAGCCGAGCCAGCCGAGATAGCCGGTGCGTGTCCGCGTCGCATAGCGGCCCGTCATCATGCACACCGAATTCTTGTGCTCCAAGCCACCACCCGCGTCGGTAATAAGGTTGAGGAACACATATTTTTCATAGGGCAGGGAGCCCCACATCTTCAAGTTTTCCTCGACGATCTTCTGTGCGTCCCGGGCGGCTCGATCGCCATCCCACAAAGGCGTTTCGCCCTCATTTACAAGGTAATGCTTCTTGCCGGCAACCTGGAAGACATGGACGGTGGGACTTCCGGCCAGGATCGGAGAATCCACCAGAGTGTCGTAGTCCGGCGCGTGAAACTGGTTCGGCGCCGTTTCCTGCATCCCGCTAATCGAAAGCTTCCACCCCGCGGGCAATTCGATTTGGACATCATGTTCGCGGTTCAGATCACCCAGCCGGGTAACGAAGGTAGCGGCCCCGTTCAGAAGGGCGAAGTTTTCATCCACCCAATTGGTACGCACGGTCATTTCGCGCGAGTAAACGCGATACTGCAGACGCACGCCCGTCCCGGCCGGTATCGTCACGCGCCATCGATTCTTTCGTGTCTTAGTGATGGCTAGAGGCTTACCGTCCGCATCGAACGCGCGAATATCCTCCAGGTTTCGGGCATACTCTCGAACCAGGTAAGATCCAGGCGTCCAAACCGGAAGGAATAAGTCGACGGCCGTCTCGCCCGGATTTACGGGAATCTGGGCCTCGACTTCGGCGTAATGGGTAAATGGAGCAGGGAATCGCACGGTGTACCGCACCGGCCCCGCAGCGGGCGCCGCGTTTCCGCTCGTCAGGACGGCAAATGCAGCGATGCCCATAAGTGCATTTCCTCGCACGGTTGATTATCGCGCATCCTTTCCAGGCGGCCGTGGTTAGGCGGCCGTGGTGGTTTTGCACCATTGAAGAGTTCGATGAACGGAGCTAAATCATTGTAACGAAACCAGTTTCCCTTTGGCAGCGTCGATGCTTGCAGGAGAGTAGCGGTTATGCGGCGGTTGATGGCAGTATTAGGTATCCGGTTACCTTTCTCCTTGGCTCTGGCGGGCATGTGTTCGCTGGTTTCTGCCCAACAACCGCCGCTGGCCGCGTCTTTTTCTAGCGACGCCGGTTCTGGCGATGCGGGTTACGAGCAACCCTTGGACCAGCCGTTCGATCAAACGAGCGGGCCACAGGGCACTTATAATCCCCGGCCGGTTCCCCCCGGACCTGGCGCCGGCGATGTTCCGCCGGATGTTGCCGGTCCGCCCGTTGCACGCGTGAGCTTGGTGAATGGAGACGTCTCGATTCGCCGCGGCGATTCGAATGACGCCGTGGCCGCAGCGCCCAACGCGCCGTTGATGGCCGGCGATGTGATCGCTTCGGCGCCCGGCGCCCGCGCGGAGATACAACTTGATTTCGCCAACCGGATCCGTCTGGGTACAGAGGCGGAAGTGCGGATTGCGGAACTGCAGCCGGGCCGGGTGCATATCGAAATCGCCCACGGGACGGTGAGTTGGAGCGTGGTCCGCGAGAGCCGCCTGCAAGTTGAAATCAGCACGCCGAATGTTTCCGCGCGTCCGCTCGGCCGCGGTCTTTACCGTTTCTGGGTGCGCGATGACGGCCAAAGCGTGCTCACCGTGCGCCATGGCTCGCTCCAAGCCTTCACCGAGAAGGGAAGCGACCGGCTCACGGAAGGTCAGACCATGTTTGTTCGCGGCGGCCCGCAGGACCCCGAGTATCAGGTGGTGCCGGCAACCGCTCCCGACGAGTGGGACCGATGGAACGAGAGCCGCGACCAGGCTTCCGATCACGCGCAGAGTTATCAATATGTGAACCCGGAAATGGCGGGCGCCGAGGATCTGGATACCTACGGGCAGTGGGTGAACGACCCGACGTACGGCGAGGTTTGGTCGCCCCAAGAGCCGGCCGACTGGGCTCCGTATCAGGACGGCCGATGGGTTTGGGAAGACTACTATGGATGGACTTGGCTCGGTTATGAACCCTGGGGTTGGGCGCCGTACCACTATGGTTCGTGGTTTCGGGGCGGAAGAGGGTGGTGCTGGTATCCCGGACCGATCTATCGGCCCATATTTTGGAGACCGGCGCTGGTCGCGTTTTTCGGATTCGGTCACTTCGGCATCGGCTTCGGCTTGGGCGGGTGGGGCAACATCGGTTGGGTTCCGCTGGCTCCTTTTGAGAGATTCAGCCCCTGGTATGGCCGCGGCATCTTCGCCGGAGGGTTCAGAACTGGCTTTCACATAGCTAACGTAAACATATACAACGCTTATAGAAACGCGCGCGTGGCTGGGGCGGTTAGCGGCATCGCCGCGGGTGCCTTCACTGCCGGTCGGTTTAATGGAGCGATCACGCGCGTGGGCGCCGGGGATCTTCGGCAGGCGGGACTGGTTCGCGGCGCAATGCCGATCGCACCGACCGCAAACAACTTGCGGTTCTCCAATCGGGCGACATCCGTTGTGCCGCGAAGTACTGCGAATACATCGTTTTATTCCAGAAATCCTTCAGTTCCACTTCAACGGACATCGTTTACCCAGCAACAGCAGTCGATCCAGAGAAATACGGCTCAGTACTTCTCGCATGGATCAACCTCAGGTGCCACGTCGCCGTCCAGCCGCGCGCAGGTAGCGCCCGCAACGGCGGGCCGGACATTTTCCGCAGCTCCAGGCGGTCAGACATATGGTGCCGCGTCCGCGTCGGGCTGGAGCCGATTTGGAACTCCGAGCGGTGCCGCCGCAAACGCCGCTCCACGCGAAAACTCCGGATGGGGACGCTTCGGTACGACGGCTGCCGGCGGGCAAAGCTACCGGGGCGAGGGCCAATCCATTCGGATCGCGCCGCCGATCATGCGGAATCGGTCGTACGAATCGCCGGGTTCCTACAGTTCACCCAGGGGATACGCGACGCAGAGCTATAGTGGCCCGTCTGCTAGTGCGCCGCGGTCGGCACCCAGCTATTCAGCTCCAAGGTCAAGCAGCAGCCCGCACTATTCGGCCCCGGCCAGCCATTCCAGCGGCGGCGGCCACAGTGGCGGTGGCGGCGGACATCATCGCTGACGAACTTCGTCTGCGCGGATGTTCGCGATGTGAGCGATCAGGTCTACGGGAACGGGCTGCGCGAAAGGGAAGCGAAGTGTTCCGCGGTTGTTAAGCTCGCAAGTTGGGAGGCTATCTTTAAATGCCTCTAAGTGCCTAGCTGCGACCGGATACAGCGAGTAGTGGCGCTTCCAGGCGGCGACATAGATGACGATTTCGCCGCGCAATCGATACGCCGGCATTCGGTAGGAAATCACTTCCTCGGCGCGTGGAACAGCCTGGCGGACGGTGCTTCGAACCAGCTTGAGAACGGTTTGAGCCGCCACGGGCTGCGCGGCGATGTAGTCGTCCACCGACTCGAAAACCGTCATCAAAGGATCGTTTCCAGCCGAACGTAGCTGGCTTCCATGCCGTGCTCCATTCCTGACGCCAGCATTTCTTTCCGTGTCTTGGCGTCCGGCAGCGTCATCCGTATCGTCATCAGGGTGCCGTCGCCGTCGGGTTCAAATGTGGTTTCGACGTGGTTCTCCGGCGTGGGATCCGGCAGATGCATGCGCTCCACATGAACGATGCGGCGGAACGGATCGAGCGCGAGATACCGGCCGGTTATGTAGAACCCCTGGCCGTTGCCGTTGGCCCATTCATAGCGAAAGGTGCCGCCGGGTCGCGGATCGTTCAGGCATACCGGCATCGTCCAGCCTTCGGGTCCGAGCAGCCACTTCCGGATGATCGCGGGCTCGGTGTGCGCGCGATAAACGGCTTCCGCCGAGGCGGCGAATCGGCGATTCACAACCACATGTGTGTCGCCTTCGGTCTTCAGAGTCATCTTCGTCATCGTCATAGTTCGTCCTTTCGTTCCTTCGTCTGTGCTGCCAAAACATCATCCAGCCGCGCGTAGTTCGTTTCCAGAGCATTCCGCAAAACGTCGAGCCATCGGTCAATCTCCGCGATAGCCCCCGGAGCCAGCCGGCACGGACGCTTCGCTCCTTCGACCCGGCGCGTGATGAGGCCGGCTTCCGCCAGGACTCGAAGGTGCCGGGAGATTGCGGGCTGACTCATCGCGAACGGTTGAGCCAACTCCATCACGGTCGCCTCTCCGCCGGCCAGCCGGGACAGGATGGCTCTGCGGGTGGGATCGCTGAGTGCTGCGAACGTACGGTCCAAG
>NZ_CAJCHS010000009.1 GCF_903970205.1 Nevskia soli
CGAACGGATATGTTGCTGGCCATGACCGCCGGCAGCCTTGTGCTCGCTCCCGGGACCAGTCCGCATCCGCCGCACCGTCACCCCGAGGAGGAGTTTATGCTGGTGGCGGAAGGCACGGGGGAGATCGTGTGCGGCGAGCAGGTGAAGCTTGCCGGGCCAGGGACGATGATGTACTGTTCGGGGAATCAACTGCACGGCATTACGAACACCGGGTCGACGCCGATGACCTTCTATTTCTATAAATGGCTCGCCTGATTGTCTTGCTGATTTCGGCGGTGCTGTTAGCCGCACAGGACAACGCGCCACCCAGCCTGCTGGAGTCTCTCGAGAATCTGCAGAACGATTTCGACGGCGCCATGGCGCGCGCCAACGCGACTTACGCGGACCGGCAGAAAGCCTTATCGGTCGATTCGCTATTAGGCCGGCTGATCGGCGAGAAGCGCGATAAGCAGAACCTGAACGAGCGCACCGTGAAGAACCTGCTGGATGAGGTCAAGCGCTTCGAGCGCGGGAGTGTCTTTACGCGCGCGGATTGCACCCGCCTTGACACGGACGCCGAGAATGTGAGGTACCGGCTGGCTAACGAGTTGGATGTCTACCGCGGCTATAAAGGAATGGCGCACCCTTAGCTAGACTAGTTGTTCTGAAACACCTGTCAGGATACTGAGCCGCGACGGTAACGGAGCTGGTGCTCCGGAAAAAGAAGCTTCGAATGCTTTTGCCGCGAGAAAGCGGAACGCCCAGGTTGTAACCGCTCCGTCACCGTCGCGGCTCAGTATGTGGTATTTGCAGCGACTCAAATACTGCCCGCGGCAACGGAGTGGTGAACGTTTTCATTCCCCAGGGTGGCCGCAGACGCAATTGGAGTCGAACACTGCCTCCGCCGTTCTCCCCCGTCTGTTCATTTCGCGATCTCGGGTGAACGCTGTCTTCGTTGACCCCTACCGAAGTAAGATTACCTACCCTCAGGATTCAACCGGCGGCTGAAGGACGCCACGACGCTGCTGTGGTGTAATCGAGAACACGTGAAATGAAGCTATTGCTCAAATTCAATTTGATCTTCGTCGTCGTTTTTGGCGTGGGGATGGTGCTCGCCTGGTTTCTGGCGCACGAGTTCCTGCGAGAGGAGGCGAGAGAACAGGTGCTGGACCAGGCGAAGCTGATGATGCAAACCACGTTGTCGATGCGCCGTTACACCGCCACTCAGATCAAGCCGATCCTGGAAGCGCGCAACGACCTGCGAAAGACGTTCCTCCCGCAAGTCGTACCTGCATACTCGGCCACCGAAGTCTTCAATTATCTACACGAGCAGTATCCGGATTATTCCTATAAGGAAGCGACCTTGAATCCGACAAACCTTCGCGACCGGGCCGTCGATTGGGAGGCGGATATCGTCAATATTTTCCGAAACCGGCCCGCGCAGAAGGAATTCGTCGGGGAGCGGATGACTCCCACCGGCGTTTCCCTTTTCTTTTCACGTCCCATTCGAATTACCGAGCCCGAGTGTCTCGAGTGCCATAGTGTGCCCGGTAAAGCGCCGGCCTCGATGGTTCGGCAATATGGCCGGGACAACGGGTTTGGCTGGCGTTTGAACGATGTTATTGGCGCACAGATCATTTCGGTCCCCGATTCGTTACCCGCAACCATCGCGAACCGAGGCGCAAGACAGCTTGTGTTTTACCTGATCGTCATCGCCTTGGTGACACTCGGTGTGCTCGATGGCGTCCTTTACCTAACCGTAATCCGTCCGGTTTCCCGGCTGTCCACAATGGCCGACGAGATTAGCCGCGGCAACATGGAAGTGGAAGAATTGCCGGTCAGGGGCAAAGACGAAATATCGGTCTTGGCCGCGTCTTTCAATCGAATGCATCGCAGTTTGGGCCGGGCTATGGAAATGCTAAGCCGCGAAAACCCGATCGACCCGATACCCTAGAACCGCGGTTTTTGCGTCAGGAAGCGGTTGCGTTCCTTTCCTGCCGGGATTTCACGCGCGAGATCCTCATACAGTTGCTCCCACGAACGGGCCCGGGACGCGGCGCGATCGACGATCACCTTGGCCATCGGTCCGATATGAGGCGCCAGCTCCTTTCGCAAACGCTCCAATCCGATTGGATCGAAGATAATGGAGTTCGACGAAGAGGTCTGCGGATTCTTGAAACTTACGGTCGGGGAAGTAGAAGCGTCTCTTGAACCCGTTCCGATCTTTGAGTCGGAGAAGTGTGTCCGGAACTCGAGCAGCGTTGTTCGAAACTCCGCGGCCTCCTGGTAGCGCTTTGCGGGATTCTTATGAAGAGCTTTCAACACAATGCCGGATAGCTCACTCGGAATCGCGGGATTGATAGCGCTTGGCGAAGGCGCCGGCTCGTTCAGCTGAGCCTGAAGAACCGCTGCGGCCGTACCTTTGAACGGCCGCTCTCCGGTGAGCATCTCGAACATCGTAATGCCGGTCGCATAAATATCTGACCTCCCGTCCGCCGGCTCCGCTCGGACCTGTTCGGGCGACATATAGTACAACGAGCCAAGGGCCGTCCCCGCCTGTGTGAGGTGGGTAGCGTTCGGATCCCCCTTCGCGATGCCGAAATCCATCAGCTTCACCGTGGCCGCAGGCGTGACAATGATATTCGAGGGTTTGATGTCGCGGTGAACCACGCCGCTCGCATGCGCGTAAGCCAGGGCCGACAGCATCTGTTCACTGATATCGAGAGCCTGCTTGATGGGCAGCGGACCGCGCCGGATCCGTTCGGCAAGATTCTCGCCGTCCACAAACTCCATCACCATCATCAACTGGTTCTCCGCCCGAAATGCGTTAAGCAAAGCGGCGATGTTGGGATGACTGAGGCTGGCCTGCAGCCGGATCTCCCGTATGAAGCGTTCCGCCAGATCGGCAGACGATGACAGGTCGGGCAACAGAATTTTCATGGCCTCAACGCGGTCCGAGATGAGGTGCCGAACCTGATAAACCGCGCCCATTCCACCGGACCCTAACAACCCGATAACCCGGTAATCGCCGACCCGATCACCTATCTGCAGACCCAAAGCTTTTCTCCAGTAAGCACCCTTTCATTCAAGCACGCGCCGCGCTATTCCAACCCATGCCGTGGCTGTCCCGTCTTTCGGTCTAAACTGTCCGCGATCACGCCCCGTGTACTCCCGGTTTCGTGGTCTTGTTCCTTGGGAGCCGCGCGCGTAAGCAAGCCGGTATTGTCACGGGCTCTCAACGTAACGCCGATTCGAGTTCCTCGAGGCGTCTTCGTAAGTCCGCCACTTCCGTCTTCAGCTCCGCCACTTCCGCTTCTAACTGGGAAATGCGGCCTCCGGATTGTTGCGCAGGCATCGCACTTGATTCCGCATCCATTACCGGCTCACCGCTGAGCAGGTGCATATAGCGCGCATCCTTCTGTCCGGGAAGCTTACTAAGCTTCTTCGCGAGTGCGCCTGCTGGCCATTCGGCCATCTTCTCAAGAACACGCTCCGTCTCTTCGAGATCGGCGAACGCATAAGTGCGCTCGGTGCGGTCCTTGATCTCCCCGAGGGTTTGCGGTCCTCTTAGCAGGAGGACGCCTAAGACGGCGAGTTCGCGGCGGCCTAGATTGAGTGACTCCGCGATACGCTGCGCGTACTTATGAACCCGCCCGCTGCCAACGATCACCGCGGCCCAATGCTTGTATTTCAGACGATCGAGAGCATCGCTAACCGTGTCTTCGTCGTAATCGACGACCGGGTAACGATTTGATTTTTGATTGCACGCGTTGACCAGCGCGTTTAAGGAAAGCGGGTAATACTCCGGGGTGGTTGCTTCCTTTTCGATCAGCGCCCCCAACACGCGGGCTTCTACCGAGTCAATGAGTTCCATTAGAGTGAGATGACGCGGCGGCCTTCCATCCGGATACTCCCCGCCAGAACCTTCGCGATCGCCAGCGGGAAAATGCGATGTTCTTGTTCGAGTATGCGGGCTGACAGTGTCTCCACCGTGTCCGTGTCGAGTACCGGGACCGCTGCCTGCATGAGGATCGGCCCGGCATCCAGATATTCGTCGACCAGATGAACGGTGCATCCGGTTACCTTAACGCCATAAGTCAGCGCCTGGTGCTGCGCGTCGAGTCCGGTGAACGCGGGCAGCAGCGAAGGATGGATGTTGAGGATGCGGTTCTCGAACGCGCGCACGAAGCGAGCCGATAATAGCCGCATATAGCCCGCCAGGCAAACTAAGTCGACTTCCGCTTCCATGAGAGCCTCGATCAGCAAGCTATCATAGGCTTCCCGATCAAGATTTTGGGGCGGAATCGCGCGAGCGGGCAGGCCGAGCGAACGTGCCAGTTCAAGTCCCGGCGCCGCGGCGCGATTACTGAGAACGATAGAGATCTCGGCTGCAAGAGCGCCCTCTCGGATGTTACGGGCGATTGCGGCAAAGTTAGAGCCGCGTCCGGAAAGCAGGATACCGAGGCGTTTCAATCGTAAGTCACCCGATCTTTGCCGCGCCGCTGGGTCACCACCTCACCGATAACGAAAGGCCGTTCCCGAAGCTTTCGAAGGGTGACCTCAGCCTGGGGAGCATCCTTCGCAGCGACAATCAGAAGCATTCCCACGCCAAGGTTAAACGTACGCCGCCAGTCGTCCACCGGGATGCTGCCGATCCGGCGTAGAAATTCGAATACAGGCGGCACTCTCCACGAGGTAACGTCAATCCGGACAGCTAATCCTTTAGGGAGAACGCGCGGAGTATTTTCGGTTAAACCTCCGCCGGTGATGTGCGCCGCGGCCCGTAACAGGCGAGCTGCGTGAAGCGCTCGAATCGGTTTCAGATAGCTCCGGTGTACTTTGAGGAGTTCCTCGGCTACGGTCGCGCCAAAGTCTTCGACATAGCTGTCGGGCTTCAATCCGGCGGTCTCGAAGATCAGCTTGCGCGCCAGTGAATAGCCGTTGGTGTGCAGTCCGGTCGATGGAAGACCCAGAATAATGTCGCCGGCGGCAACCCTATGGCCGGTTATTAGCTTGTCCCTTTCCGCGATGCCCACGATAGCCCCGGCCAGATCGTACTCACCCGCCTGATAAAGGCCGGGCATCTCGGCGGTCTCCCCACCGATTAGCGCACATTGGTTGGACCGGCAGGCGCGCGCCATCCCGGAGACAACAGCAGCGGCAACACGCGCATCCAGCTTACCGGTGGAAAAGTAATCCAGGAAGTAGAGAGGCAGAGCCCCTTGCACGGCGATGTCGTTCACGCAGTGGTTTACCAGGTCTTCGCCAACGGTGTCATGCTTGCCCGCCAGAAACGCCACCTTCAGCTTAGTTCCTACTCCGTCAACGGAACTGATTAACACCGGCCGGCGCATCTTCGGGAGCGCGAAACAGGCGCCAAACGAGCCGATATCGGTTAATACGCCCGGCGTGAACGTGGAGCGCGCCAGGCGCTTAATGGAAGCCACCGCGCGGTCGGCTTCATCGATACTAACGCCCGCGTCCTGGTAGGAAATGCTCTTGGATTTCGCCATTCGCAGCTGTCGTCGAATCGAAGGGTTATTATAACTTCTGCAAGAATTTACGGTTCTTCTAAGGAACTCGCGCAAAACGGAGCGCGCCCCGCGCCGCCAACCTTTCCACGAGTTCCTTTGCGGTTTGGCGGCGCGGGGACGCGCCCTTTGCGCTTCTAAGGAACTCGCGCAAAACGGAACGCGCCCCGCGCCGCCAAGCTTTCACGAGTTCCTTTGTGGTTTGGCGGCGCGCGATCGCGTCCTTTGCGCTTAACGGGAGTCCAGTACGAACGTGACCGGACCATCGTTCGACAGAGTTACCGTCATGTGGGCTCCAAAAACCCCGGTGGACACGGGTAACCCTGATTCCCGTAGACGCTGCGTTAGATAGTCGACTAACGGCCGCGCGGCTTCGGGACGTGCTGCCCGGTCGAAGTCCGGACGGCGGCCGCGGCTGCAATCGCCGTAAAGCGTAAAGTTCGGAACTAGCAGGATCGATCCTTCAACCTGCTTCAGGTCGAGATTCATCTTACCCGTGGAGTCCGCGAAGATGCGTAAGTTAGGTAGCCGCCCGGAGAGGAAGTCGGCGTCGGCGATTGAGTCATCTTTCGACACTCCGGCGAAAACCAGCACACCGAGTTTGATTTCCGCGACCTTAGTCCCTTCGATAGTGACCGAAGCCTCGTTCACGCGTTGAATTATTAGCCGCATTTGACTCTATTCTTACTAAAAGTTTGTTATAGTGTGCGTGGGAGAATCTATGCCAAAAGCCTCAATGACGGAAGATACAACAACACTATCCATGGCGCTGGTCGGCTTTGAGATGGAAAAGAAGAAGATCGATGAGAAGATCGCCGAGATCCGCGCGCATCTGGGACACTCTTCCGGGACGCCCGCAAACAAGCCGGGAAGACCCAGGAAGTCAGTCGTGGCCGCATCTACGGCCACTGCGAGCCCGAATGGAACCGGCACGGCGACTAAGAAGCGCACCATGAGCGCCGCCGCCCGTAAGCGTATAGCGGCCGCGCAGCGCAAACGCTGGGCGGAGCACCGGAAGACTTTGGCGGCCGGTAGCTAGGTTTCGCAGTCCGTGGTAACTTACTGCGTTTCAGTAACGTAGTGAGTCTACCGAGCCGCGCGCGTCAGCAAGCGGTGTTTTCGACTACGGCCTCGGGCTTCCTGGGCTAGCTTCAGTCGAGCCAACCGAAACGCGAGGCGACAGTCTTCACGTCGCCCTGGGCGGCGATCCGGCCTTTCTCGAAGAAGATCGCGCGCGAAGCGGATTTGGCCGCGAACTCCACGTCATGCGTGACCAATAGCTTGGGCTGCGTTAGGTCCGCGAGCAGCCGAATCAGCCCCCGACGGCCCGGCGGATCGAGGAAGGTAGTTGGTTCATCGAAGATAAGCACGCGCGGCTGCATGGCGAGGATTCCGGCGATCGCGGCGCGTTTCTTTTCGCCTGCACTTAGGTGGAACGGCGGCTTGTCGGCTAGCGCTTGAATACCAACTACCTCCAGAGCGGCCCTTGCCAGGATCTCTGCCTTCTCAGGCGGGATACCTTGATTTAGCAGCCCGAACGCCACATCCTCAAGCACGGTCGGCATGAATAACTGATTGTCGGAGTCCTGAAACACGATCCCGACCTTTGCGCGAAACTCACTGGCGGTGTCTTTACTTAAAGAGACGCCATCGAGGCGAATCGCTCCGGTTCCTTGTAGGATGCCGTTCAGGTGCAGCACGAAAGTGGTCTTACCCGAACCGTTTGCGCCGAGGATGGCCACCGTCTCGCCTTCATAGAGGGTGAAATCGACTCCGTTCAAAGCCGAAGTACCATCGCTGTAGGCGAAGCGAAGGTCCTCCACAGTAAGTACCGGGCTCAATAGCGCACCGCGAAGGCTATGCCCCCCGATAGAGTCAACGAAATCGCGATTAGTATGGCATCGGCGATTCGAAAGGAATGCGGATGTAAGACCGGCAGGCCGCCGTTGTAACCGCGGGAGATCATCGCCTGATTGATTTGGTCGGCGCGCATGTGCGAGCGCGCGAAAAGAACCGCCAACGCTCCCGCCGCACCGCGGAAACCGAACGATCCTTTGAAACCTCCGCGGCTCCGTGCGGCCGTGCGTGCCTGCTGCGCATCTTCCATCAGAACGAACAGGTAGCGATAGAGAAGCTGGGTAACGGTCAGCAAAAACCGGGGCGCGTGGAACTGTTCCAGAGCGCGAAGCAGCTCGGATATCGGAGTAACGGCCACAAATAGGACCGCGTTACATCCCGCTGCGCAGGCTCGAATAACCAGGAGCGCGGCGCCATTTCTGTCGTGATCAAGCCAAGCAAAGATCGCAAAGATGGCACAAAAGGGGAGCACGAGAGCAGCCCTTCGTAAGAGATTAAGTACCGGGAGCCGGGCGGCCAGGGCACAAACCAGCGGAAGGACTAAGAGCAGCAACAGCGCCCCGAGATGAGCGCGGCTCAGGGAAAGCGCAATGAGTACGGCCAGCAGAGCAATTAGTTTGGCGCGCGCATCACGCCGCCGAAGGAAGTTATCGGTGGGGACGGAAGCATCGAGAAAGGCGCCGGCCAACTAAGCGCTCCGCGGCGTCCCGGCATTACGGCGGAGCGCGAAACGGCTGATCGCCCAACAAACAATGTAAACGAGGCAAAGGCCCCCGATTCCGGCAAAAGCGCGCGAAAGCCACGGCTGATTGATAAAGCCGGCCTTGTAATCCGCCAGCGGGGTTGAGAGCGTAGCTTGCGCGTGGGTCGCTAGTCCGACGCGGGCGGCAAGGCTCCAGATCCCGTCCGGTTGGCTGGACGCGATCAGAAAGCCGACGGTAACCAGCACAAAAGATGTAAGTGCCACGGCCGGAATCAGACTCGAGCTTCTGCGTCCGCCATCCCTGACGAATCCGGGGTTGATCTTCTCCAAAGATTCCATAACCACTAAGGTGATGGCGCCTTCCACCAGCGCCGACACCACAAACAATGCTACGGAAGCCCACAGAACGGACCGCGGCATTCTGACGCCGGATAGGAGCAACTCGGACAGCGCCAGCATTGCGCTTACCAGCAAAGAAACCGCTCCTCCCACGAAGTAAGTCAGTCGCCTGGGCCCAAATGTGCGCTGCACTAAATAAGCTGCGAACACGCCCGCGATCGCCATATTGCACACGTTAGCGCCGAGAGCGAGTACTCCGCCATCCTGAAATACCAGGGACTGCAAAATCAGAATGGCAGTCATGACGATGGATGCCGCGCCCGGCCCGAGAGTAAACATCAGCAGCGCGCCGCCAACCAGGTGTCCGCTGGTTCCTATCCCGACCGGGAAGTTAATCATCTGGGCCGCGAACACGAACGCCCCAAGAACGCCCAGCAGCGGCGCGCGATGCTGGTCGAAGCTATTCTGTGCGGAGCGCGAGATCCAGGCGACCGTTGGAATCGCAACAGCGTCGAGTGTGCCCCATACCGGGGTGGAAAGGAACCCATCGGGAATGTGCATCGGAATCTCTCAAAGTAGCACGTTTTCAAGAAGCGTAGCACGAAGCACAAACGGTGTTTTGAGGATTCCGTCGTGATCGTCGGAACGGGCGTCGATCTGGCGGAAGTCGATCGAATTGAAGCGGCCATCGCGCGGTTTGGACAGCGCTTTCTCGAGCGCGTGTACACGCCCGCCGAGATCTCTTACGTGGAGCGCAAATCCGGGCGATTCGAACGGTATGCGGCGCGCTTCGCCGCGAAGGAAGCCGGCATGAAGGCCATCGGGACGGGTTGGCGGCACGGCGTCCGCTGGGTGGATTTCGAAGTTATCAATCTACCGTCCGGCCGTCCGACGCTGAAGCTACACGGGAAGGCGGCCGAATTCGCAACCCGGCTCGGAGTTACGAATATCGCGCTGTCGATCACCCATACCAAGCAGATGAGCCTGGCTTACGTTGTGCTGGAGAGCTGAGGCGACTTAGCGCTTCGCGGTACGCGCGGAAACGGCGCGGAGCTGCGCGTCTTCCAGGCGCTTCGCTTCCTGGAACGTGTAAATCATACGATGAATTACGGTCAGGTTCGAGAGCACCGCCGTTACCCACAAGACGGGGGCCATGCGATCGAATAGAGCGCCGATGATTAGGAGCACGACGCGTTCCGGCCTCTCCAGAAAACCTACCTTGCACTTGGGAATCGCGTTTTCCGCGCGAGCGCGCGAGTAGCTGACCATCACCGATCCCGTCATCGCCAGCGCGGTCAGAACGATGTAGAAAAAACGGTTGATGGATGCATAGTAGACGAGTAATCCCATCAGCACCCCGAGATCGGAGTACCGGTCGAGGACAGAATCGAAAAAGCCGCCGAAGCGCGTAACCTGGTTGGTCTCGCGCGCGACCCGTCCGTCGACCATATCGAACAAGCCGGCCCCGATCAGAACGATACCCGCGAAACGAAAACGTCCAGCCGCAAAAAGAAAAGCCGCCCAGACATTAATAAGAAGGCCGATAAACGTCAGAACGTTCGGATGAATTCGAGATAAAGCCAAGGCCCCGACAATCTTTTCGATAATCTTTCCGAAAAACAGACCCAGCGCTCTGGTATAGGTCATATCGTGGGCGGCCTTCGCTTCTTAATCCGTTGCGGCTAGATCATGAACAGTGCGAAGCGTAACGATCTCAAGCTCCTTAGTGCCGCCGGGACTGGTCACCTTAACGGTGTCGCCCACTGTCTTGCCTAGTAAGGCGCGGCCGATCGGCGACGTAGTCGAAATCATATTCTTCCCCGCGTCGGCATCTTCGCTCATTACCAGGTTATACGTGACTTCCTCGTCTTTACCCGTATCGAGGACCGTCACTTCGGATCCCAGGCCCGCTTTACCGTGCGGAATTTTGGTGAAGTCGATCATCGCCAGTTCGGCAACTCGCTGCCTCAGCTTGTTCAAGCGCGCGTTTACCAGACCTTGGCGCTCTTTCGCGGCATGATACTCGGCATTCTCGCTTAAATCGCCGTGAGCTCGGGCGGTCAGGATTTCCTTTGGGAGCTCAGTGCGCAGCTCATGTTCGAGCACCGTAATCTCCTCTTGTAGCTTTTTGCGGATATCGTTCATCGAACGATCGGAAACTCCTTCTAATCGATTATAGCGGCGTGGGTTACAGCGGATGCAGATCTTCGAGCAGCGTCGGCACCAGCTCGGCAACGGTGGGATGGATGTGCACGGCGTGAGTGAGCATCGTATACGGCTTTTGGGCATACATCAAGTCCAGCAGGACATGCACGACTTCGTCACAATGAACGCCTAGTAAGGCCGCGCCGACCACCTGTTTCGATTCGGCGTCGACGAGCGCTTTCATGAACCCGGTGGTTTCGCCCTGGGCGATGGCGCGATTGACTCTTGTCATCGGCCGTACTGCCTTCAGCGACGCGCGCCCGGACTTGCGCACTTCAGCTTCGGTCATCCCCGCGCGCCCGAGCGGCGGATCGGTATAGATGTTATACGCCTTAATTCGATCGCACACGCTGCGGCGTTCTTCGGTCAGTAAGTTCGCCGCAACGATCTCGAAGTCGTTATAGGAAGTGTGGGTAAAAGCTCCGCGGCCATTGCAATCGCCGATAGCCCAGATGCCTTCGGCGGCAACCAGGCGGTCGTCGACCGGTATGTAGCCCTCTTTGGTTGCCTGGATGCCGGCAAGGTCGAGGCCCAGATCGTCCGTATTCGGACGGCGGCCTGTCGCGACAAGCAAGTGCGAGCCGGTAACTTCGCCCGTGTCCCATTTTGCCGTTATACGCTGTCCGCTGCGGCGAACCTCGTCGACCGAAACGTCGGTTTCAATAACAATCCCTTCATCCCGGAAGAACTGCGTGATCGCCTGGGCGATATCTTCGTCTTCCTTCGGAAGCAGGCGCGGACCGCGTTGCAGAATCGTCACTTTACTTCCGAAGCGGCGGAACATCTGACCGAACTCGAGTGAGACATAACCGCCGCCAAGAATAATCAGGTGCTCGGGAACGACGTCTAGGTCGAGGATACTCGAATTCGTGAGATAGCCGGATTCGCGAAGTCCCGTGATCTCCGGAATCGAGGCGCGTCCCCCTACGTTCAGGAATATCTTCGGCGCGGAGATCTGTTCGTCGCCGACGCGCATCGTGTGCGCGCCTACGAACTGGGCAGTTCCGACTAAGACTGTGCAATTCTTCAGCCCGCGCAGACCGCTCTCGACACCTTTAGAAGAGCGGTGAATGATCTCATCCTTCCGCGCCTTCACGCGCACCATATCGGTCTGAACAGGACTATTGATTCGGATGCCCATGCCGGCTGCGCGCGCGGCATCCCACGCGATCTTTGCGCTGGCAATCCACGTCTTACTCGGGATGCAACCGGTGTTGACACAAGTACCGCCGAACCGGTAGCGCTCGACGAACGCGATCTTCATTCCGGCTTCGCTCAACCGGCGCGCGAGTGGGGGAGCGGCCTGACCGGCGCCGACGAGGATGGCATCGAAGGATTGGGGCATCGCTTGTCAGCTTAGCGTTACCCGGACGGGCTCTCAGTGAACCGGCGGGATCGGGTTACTCGTATGGAATATCGACCTCGGCAAAGCTTCCGGGTGTGGCTGCTTTCACTGCCGCGGGACGCTGTGGGTTTCCAAGGGTGACGATTGCGATTCGGCGGCCCTTGAGATTCTTCAGCCGCCGCGAGCAACGCGCCCGTTGGCCAGCCTATCCCATCCTCGTGCGAGTGCTTCTACAACGATGTGACCGTGAAGCCGGCGGGCGATGCTTCGAGGTGTGCCGTGGTCAAAGAGAATGAGCATCGCTAGACGTGGATGCGTGCACCGAAGGCGGAAGGGTCCCGAGGCTGTTTGCCGCGAAGCGCAATACCGCGTTGATTGGTTCGCGCGTGGCGGAGAATTCCTCCATTCCTTCTTCAACGGTCAGGCCGGCTTCCAACGTGCGGGAGCGGCGTATTGATCAAAGCGATCAACTTCAGGGGGCCTATAACCCTTTTACTCGGATATGGCTCGTCACACCATAGACAGAGCGGAGGCAAAGCTGCGATCGATTGGCAACTGCGTTTCCCCTACCGAAACTCTGACCGTTGTGAAAAACGATCCTGATGACGATCGAATTCTTGAGTGTGCCGTCGCCCGCGAATTCGGATTACGACCGCATCCGCAGCAAAAAGTAAGTCCCAAACAAAGCAAACAAAGCGTCCGGCGCCCACGCCGCTACCACCGCCGGAAGTAGCGTCACGTTTCCCAGTTGCTCGAAGAACTGGCTCAATCCCCAGTAAGCCATCGCGATCACGACACTGAACCCGATCCCCGCCATCGCTCCGCGGTTTCCGATCAGGAATCCAAAGGGTATCGAGAGCATCGCCATAATCAGTGCGAATACCGGCACGGCGAACTTCTTGTGATATTGCACCTGGAGCTTCACCGTATCGAACCCGCTCTGCTGCAAGTCTCTGATGTAATCCGCGAGCTGATGGAAGTTCATCTGCTTATCCAGCTTCACTTCCTTCATGAAGTAATCCGGATGCTCGGAAAGCTCGGGAAACGTGGTGGCCTGAAAGCGCCGGACATTATGTTCCAGGACGCCATCGATATCGCGCGACCATCCATTGGTAAACACCCACGTTCCGAGCGAAGGGTCCCAGCGCGCACGCTCGGCGCCGATCTCTCGCGTCAACTGGAAGTTAGCGCGCTGCAATTCGTAGACATTCACGCCGACCATCGCCTTTTCCGCCGATTCGAAGTACTTGTAGTAAAAGATGCGAGGATGCGCGGCGTCCTGTCCGAAGATGTATTTTAGGTCGGGCCGCAGATAAGTCTGCACCGGCTGCCCTTTGATCTCCGCGCGCAACGCGTCCTGTCGCAGATTGGCCGCGGGGATGTAGTAGTAATCGAACGCGAATAAGGCAACGCTCAGAACCGCACTCATCATCAGGATCGGAACCGAAAGGCGGTGCACGCTCACGCCGCTGGCCTTGAACGCGGTAATTTCGTTCTGCTTGGTCAAGATACTAAACGTTACGAGGACCGAAACCAGCACGCTGATCGGCAGCATGTCGTAAATCAACTTCGGACCCAGGAAGAAGAGGTAGGAAAAGACTTTCGTGAGCGGGATTGAATTCTTGACGATGAAGCTCAGCAGCTCGAAAAAGTTGTAGATCTCCGTCATCCCGACGAAGCTGGCCAGCAGCAGCACGAAGTAGAAAAGGAAGTTGGTGAGGATGTAACTGTCGACGATCTGGAAGATCCCGCCGGACCAGGGAATCAGGCGGATGCGCTGCAGGTTGACCGCGGATAACTTCGTGCGCGATCCGCTGTGTCCCAGATTGCGCAAGAAACGCACGACGGAGTCCATCGCGTCGCGGGCATAGGAGATCAGATCGCGATCGCCGGCGTATTCGAGGCGGACGACGAAGATCGACCCGGCCAGAAAGAAGACGGCATTCGGCAGCCACGAAGATAGTTCCGGCGAAATCGACCGCTGGCGAGCCATGCCGGTAAGCGTGATGTAGGCAAGGTAGTAAACCAGGAAAGCCAGCAGGATCGCCATGATATATCCGCCGGACTTACCGCCTTTGCGGGTAGTCACTCCGAGCGGGATGCCGACCAGGCCAAGGGTCAAACAGGCGATCGGGAGTGAAAACCGGCGATACAGTTCGATGCGCGACTCAACGCTTTCTGGCGCCTTCTTCGGCGTGTCGCGGGTCACGCCGTAGAGTTCGGTCGTATCCATGCGGCTGAAGGGCTTACCGAGGTTTTCCTGCGCGGGCTTCGCTTCGAGCACCTGATTGCCGGTGGGAAACATGACGTGCGATCCGGTGACGATATCTTTGCCGACTTCGTGGACGCTGGCGTCGTGCAGGTTCAACTGAATGCGGTTATGAGGGATGTCAGGGATCGCAAACGCTTCTTTGGCGATGGTGATCCGCGGCCCGTCGACTTCCATCTTGGTTCCGGTTTTGCGCTGGTCGGGCGGGGAGGTATCGGCGAGGAACACGTTGCGCCAAACCGTGAAATCTTTCGTGTTCGTTGAGCGGACGTCGCCCACATACAGGATGGTGTTCGGGAATTGCTCATCGAAGACGCGAGCCTGCACGTCAGCGGTGAGCTGGGCGGCAACTAAATGATTGAGAGCTTTCACGCTGGAACGTGCGGCGCGCGGGGCCAGCCACACGGATGCCGCGCCGGCAAGCAGAGTACTAATCAGGGCGAACAAAAGAACCGGGGGCATCACGACCCGGCTCGGAACGCCGCCCGCGCGAATCGCAATAATTTCACCGTCACTCGCCAGACGCCCCAGCCCTATCAGGATGCCAACCAGAACGCCGAAAGGGATGCTGAGGGGCAGAACGGCGGGGAGTGCCAGCACAAACAGCTTCACTACGGTTAGCGGAGTGGCTGGGCTGCGAACCAGGAGTTCAAATAACTGGCGGCCGACGCCCTGGATAAAAACGACAAATGTTGCGAGGGATGTGCCGAGAATCGCGCTGCTGATGATTTCGCGGAATATGTAGCGGGTGAGGATCTTCATGCGGCGCGGAGTGCGTCGAGGCAGCACGCGGTCGTGCTGCCTTCAACATAACATTCCGTGCGCGGCCTCAAACCCGGAGCCGGCCCCGAAGCGGGGTCGTCTACATTTGCAGCGACAGGAAGCCTTTTTCCCGAAGTCCGCTAAGCGCGAGGCCATAGCGGCCGCGGCATCCCGTCTTTTCGAAGATGTGCTTCAGGTGAATCTTTACCGTACCGGTTTGAATTCCGAGTGACCGGGCAATCTCCCGATTCTTGAGACCCTTCTCGACTAACTCCGCGACCTGATGTTCCCGGGGCGTGAGCTTGGATCTTTCCGATGTGGCGGAACGATCCGGCGTCTGTAGGACGGCGTCCTCCATCCAGGTGTGTCCTTCGGCAACCGCGCGAATGCAATCCAATATCTGGTGCGTGTCCGATGTCTTCCGCAGCACGCCGCGGGCTCCGGCCTGCACCATTCGCAGCGCATCCGCGTTGCTCATTCCAATGCCCCAAACAATCGGCGCCGTGCGGCCGCCGGCATGGAGACGGACTAAAGACTCCAGGATCGGCGGTCCGCCGAAAGCCCGGTCGAGAATGACAACCGCCGGATTGAGGCCGCGCACCAGTTCCATGCCGCCGGCCAGGGTCGTCATCGCGCCCGCAAACCGCAAGCCCGGTAAGTCTGTTAAGAGCGAGCGCAGTCCCTCGATTAGCAGAGGCTGGGTGTCGCAGATTACCACGGATTTCGAGGTCCCGTTTTGCATCGTGATTGCCAAGTAATACTCCTAAGGTTCTAAAGCTCTATATCGGTCCGCCTCGGCAAACCTTTACTCGCAAATGTCGCGAAAAGTTGCGATTGGACGAACGGCCTTGACGTAAGATCGTTCAGTAAGTAACGGGAGTTCTCATGCGGCACACTCTTTTTTTGCCCGGCGGCGCTCGTTTATTTCGCCGGGCATCGATCCTGATGGCGGCCCTCGGCTGTGTAACGCTGCAAATTCGCGCGCAATCCACAGCGGCGGGCGACCCCATGCCGCAGGCGGGTGGGAGTGCTGCGCCGGCTCCTGGCGAGCCCAACGCTACCCACCAGCCCACCCTTAAATCAAACGATTCGGCCGCAGCCCTCACGCCCGAACAATCGGAGAAATTGAAGATCGGCGTTCAGGCATTCCGGGCGGACCGCTATGCCGACGCGCTGCCAATCTTTCGCGAGCTGTTGCCCCAGCTTGCGTCCGGCACGCCCACCGCGACACAGGTTGCGAAGTATGCCGCGGAAGCCGCCGTCAATCTGAACGATGCAGCGTTTGCTTTGCGCCTTCTGAAGCCGATCGAGGATGCCGATCCGAATGACTGGCAGACGGCGGCGATACTCGCTCATGTCTATGCGGAAACCGGGCAAAAGGAAGCGCGCGACGCGGAACTGACCAAGCTGATCGACTTGCACAGGCGAGCCGTATCGCCACAGATCGCCCGGTTACAGCAGATCTTACTGGAGCGGATTCCAGTCTCGAATGGGTCGATTCGCGTCTGGTATTCGCTCGAACCCTGGGGCAACTTCAAGACCTATATCTACTGCCGGATCTATGACCAATCGGGCCGGCAAATCTCTCGCGTCACGCTCGAAAGCAGTGACTTCGATCAGCCGCTGTTTGAAAAGGAGCATCCGGATCTTGCGGCGCGCGGAGAGCGGCGCTTCTCTTTGGATGGTTACAGCGAGCCGGTGCAATCGCCGGACGGCGGCACGAAACAAACGCATTCGACTTATGGCTTTTTCGACGGCCAGCCATCCTACGATACGGTTCGGGAGCGGGTTGTCGCCATTGCTGAGGGACAAGTAAAGGCGTACATTCATGCAACGCATCAGACGCCGGCCCAACCGGCTCAATAACCTGAACCCAAGGAGAGCGGTCGAACAAGATCACGGCGGGGATACCTGCGGCCGCGCCGGCTATCGAGAGTCAAAGCGCGTCCCGGAGTATCAGCCAGAGTACTTCCGGCCGCGTGGCGCCTAGAGCGAGGCGGACGCCGATTTCGATGGGCCGCCGCAGCGCCGGCTACTCCCTAGAGTCCGATCGCGACTTTGATCGATCTGCTCGGTGAGAGAATCTTTGCCGCTCTGCTTCAGTAGGTTGCGAACATCACTAATGATCGGAGCCTTATCAATCCGGCGTCATCGCTCTTCACATAGATCGTCCGGGGCGACGGATCGAGCACATCCGCGTAGATTGCGTCGTCCACTACTCCGATAATCCGGTAGGTGGTTTTCATATCCTGCCGGAGCACTTTGCCCAGTCGAATCTATCCCGGTGCAACCAATTCTGGATGCGCCGTCAAACGCGAAGCCTCTGCTGCCGCATCTATGCCCTTTCCAATACGGTTTGGATTGCGCCGATAATCCGGGAGAACTCCTCCCGTTCGGCGGCTAGCTGCTTACGTCCGGCCGCGGTGAGCGTGTAAAAGCGGGCTCTCCGGTTATTCTCCGAAGTACCCCAGTCCGCGTTGACCCACCCATTTAGAAGTAGCCGCTGGAGCGCGGGATACAGCGAACTCTCACCGACTTGCAGCACGTCCTCGGAAAGTTGCTTCAGTCGTTGAGCGATCCCATACCCGTGCATGGAACCCCGGACGAGTGTCCGCAGAATGAGGAGGTCTAACGTACCCGGAAGTAGTTCTTGCGTTTTTCCCATGTTTGCCGCCGCTGTTTGTCGCTTTCACCCATAGGCTATCGATGGAAGTATGCCGCAAACACGAGCAAAAAGCAAGGCTCGGTAAGGAAATCGATTAAAAAGTGGGGAAGCTCGGGTCGCTAAGTCTTAGAGGTGTGCGAGCGAAGGGCGAGGAACGGGCAGGAACAACTGATACAGCACAGACTACCGCAGCGTCGGCGCGGCTTCGGAGTTATCCGTTAACCGCGCTGCGTAGCGACATACAAACGGGATAGTCTTGATCCGGGGAGTTTCGATCCGGAAGTCTCGGCTATTTGCCGCCGCGGGAAGCCGCCCAGCGTTTGCGCTGCGCTGCCGCGATGCGGGCTCGGGCTTCGGGGCTCATGGTCCGCTTCTTCACGGTTGCCTGAGGAGCCGATGACGCCGTCTTAGTAGCCGGAGATCCTCCCTTCTTAGTTGCCGCCCAGCGCTGGCGTTGCGCCTCGGCGATGCGGGCTCGGGCTTCGGGGCTCATGGTCCGTTTCTTCGCGGTTGCCTGGGGAGCGGACTTAGTAGTCGAAGTTCCTCCCTTCTTGGTTGCCGCCCAACGCTGGCGTTGCGCCTCGGCTATCCGGGCTCGAGCTTCCGGACTTAGTGAACGCTTGCCCGTTGCCTTTTTCTTTGCCGGGGCCGCCGGCGCGGTGCTGGAAGGCGAAGAAGCCGGCGAGGATGCCTGTTTCGAGGCTCCCGTCTGCCCTAAGCGCCCTCGGATTTCAGCGATTGCGCTATCAATTTCAGTCTTGCGTTGCTCCAGTCCGAGCAATGCATATTGCAGAAAGTCCTGTTCTGAGTAAGTAGCCACTATTCGCACATTAACACAACTGATTATCTAATGATTCAAAGTTGTTATAAAAAGTAGCCCAAACCCTGAAGCTGCGCTAATTGGGTTACTTTCCCCGTGGCGTAGGCGTGAAGTCTTTGCTAAGACCGAGCGAAGCAGCCGCCGCGTCTAGGTTGGCTTGCGTGTCGAAAAACTGGTGCTCGGGGTTAGAACCGGGGAAGTAGCGGACGATGATCTCCTTGCGTTCTACTTCCCCGGTCTTGCCCGTTGTAAACGGATATCCAAGGGCTTGCAACAATGCCAGCGAACCTTCCGCCCCGGTCGGGTTACCGGAATCTCCCACAATGCCGAACACGCTTCTATGTGTCCTTTCGCTGTATACCGCGACGAAGTCTCCAACTTGAGCTCCGGCCCTGGCCGCAGCCTTTCCTAGTACGACATAGTTAATCCTGGTGGCGTCCAGGTACTTTCGGGGATCTCGTTCGTTCCCGTTCCGGCGATCGCTAAACGCAGTTGTGGAAATGTAGTAGCCCGGACAGGGGTCTCCCGCCCCTTGCAGCAGTGGAGTTCGTCCGTCATCTTGAGTTAGATATCCCACAATCACGCTGCTCAATAGGTTGTCTTTGTGGGCATTCCGTTCGTAATCCAACGTCTTTTTGCCGGGTGGGCCATAGGCGTTCGGAGCCCCATCAACGTCAATCGTCATCGACGTCTTAAGCTCAAACTGGTTCCGCGCGGCTGCGAACAAAGCCAGCGGCAAAAACAAGACTGCGCATAAAACCGGCCTCATAGCTTTTAGATGCCGGATTGTCTTTCGGGATTTCTCCATGTGACCCAAAGCCCGTGATCTAACGCTCTACTTGAGGTTGATCGTGCCGCGGCAATTCGGAGCCCCGCAGAAGCAAGGTACTTTGTCGACGTCCTTTGAGAAATGGTAATCGACAGTGAGCTCTTCACCCTTGCGGATCAGGCGCTTGGACATATAAAGGATATGCCCCTTGGTCACCCACGTCCGGACGTTCGGATCGCAGCTGTGATTGATGTACTCAGCGCCGCTTCCGCCGACCGCCCCGTCGAGAGTCCAGTAATTGTCCAGCGTGAACAGGTAGATCATCTGGGCTTGCTCATTGGAGCGCCGAAGAGTCTCCTTTCGATTGATCTTCTCGCCGGTGTATTCGATGATCTTGCGGTTGATCGGGATATCCTCGCCCGCGAAGATGCCGACCCGATGGATCCTGGAGCGGCGAATGACGAGCTTGAACTGCGCGTAGCGCGGGTCGATGCGGGGCTTTGTCTCGGGAACCTTGACCACTGCCATCTGACGAGTTTAGAACGATTGCCCCAAGGCAGTTTGCCGCGGTTTGCTTTGATAGAGGAGTAGGCGTGAATTCGCCTCTTACACAATCAATGACGCGCCTGCCCTTGGAAGTGTTTCCGCTTACCCGCGAACTGATCGACATCGAATCGATCACGCCCAACGAAGGACGCGTCGGCGAGTTCCTATTCCAGGTGCTGTCCGACTTAGCGGCGCGTTTCGACGGAGTTGTGGAAAAGCTGGAAGTCGAACCGGAGCGCTACAACGTATTCTGCCGTTTCGGAGCGCCGGTTGCGGTGCTATCGACGCACATGGATACCGTGCCGCCATTCTTCGAGTCATCCGAAGATGAGCACGTCATCCGCGGCCGGGGCGCGTGCGATACCAAGGGAATCATCGCCGCCATGCTTTGCGCTTCGCAGGAACTGCTGGTTTCCGGGGAAAGAGATTTTGGCCTTCTCTTTGTAGTAGGCGAAGAGCGTAACAGCGCCGGAGCGTTGTATGCCGCGGAGCATCCGCGCGGATCGCAGTTCATTATCAATGGTGAACCTACTTCCAACTGTCTGGCCGTTGGCGGCAAGGGCGGTCTGCGCTTTGAGATCGAAGCCCGCGGCCGCATGGCCCACTCCGCGTACCCGGAACTCGGGGAATCGGCAATTGACAAGCTATTGGACGCTCTTGGGCGCCTCCGTGCGATTGAATTGCCCGTGGATGACGTGCTCGGCCGGAGTACTTTGAACATTGGAACGATCTCGGGCGGCAGGGCTCCCAACGTTATTCCCGACGAGGCTCGGGCCGAGATCTTCATTCGGCTCGTCGGGGATTCCACCGCTACCCGTCAAGCCGTCCACGAAGCGGTGAAGGGTCTGGCCGAAGCTAAGTTCGTGCTGGAGATACCCGCCGCGCGTTTTGGCGAACTACCCGGCTTTGAGACCATAGTTGTAGCCTATGCCACGGATATACCGGCCTTCGCCGGCGCCTGGGGCAAGCCGTTTCTCCTCGGACCGGGGAGTATTCATGTAGCTCATACGCTGGACGAGTATGTGCCCAAGCGCGAATTGAACGAGGCTGTTTCCCTGTATGTGCGAATGGTGCGGGAACTGAAAAAATGACGAACAAAATGGAAGTGGGTATTCTCGGCGCTACTGGAATGGTGGGCCAGCAGTTCATCCGGTTTCTGGAAGGTCACCCCTGGTTTGAGATAACATGGCTAGGCGCGAGCGGAAGATCCGCCGGGAAGCGTTATAGCGACGCCGCTAAGTGGAATCTTTCGGGCGATGCCCCGGACCGCATCCGGTCGATGCAAGTAACTGAGTCAGTCGCCGGTAATTCCGTCCCGAAGCTTCTCTTCTCCGCCATGGACGCTTCCGTGGCGACCGAAATCGAGCGGGCATTCGCCGCGGCTGGACACATCGTTGTGTCTAACTCCAGTAATCACCGCATGGAACCGGATGTCCCCTTGCTGGTGCCGGAAGTAAACGCCTGCCACCTGCGCATTCTGCCATGGCAAAAACAGCTGCGCGGTTGGCAGGGAGCAATCGTCACCAACCCGAACTGCTCGACAGTCACGCTAACTATGGCGCTCGGTCCGCTCAAGCCATTCGGGATAAGGCGAGTTATCGCGACTACCATGCAAGCCGTTTCCGGCGCGGGCTACCCAGGCGTGCCCTCCATGGACATCCTCGGTAACATCGTTCCCTACATCGGCAAGGAAGAAGAGAAGATGCAAGAGGAAACGCAGAAGATACTGGGAACGGCCACATCGGAGCGGATCGAACCGCTAGACGCGCTCGTGAGCGCCCATTGTAATCGCGTAGCCGTCATCGATGGGCACACCGTCGCCGTATCGGTCGAATTCGAAAGTAACCCGTCACAGGCCGAAGTTATCGAAGCTTTGCAATCGTTTCGCGGTGAACCGCAAAAGAGAAACTTACCGAGCGCGCCGGCAGCCCCGGTGCACTATCTCCCGGAACAAGATCGTCCGCAGCCGCGCCGCGATGCCGAACGCGAACGCGGCATGGCCTGTTCCGTCGGAAGATTGCGTCCATGCCCGGTACTTCATTGGAAGTTTGTCGCGCTCGCCCATAATACGATTCGCGGTGCTGCGGGAGCTGCTGTCCTAAATGCGGAACTTATGTTCGTCGAAGGGCTGCTCGACGGATGATCGTGATGAAGTTCGGCGGTACTTCCGTCGAATCGGCGGGGGCCATTGAACGCGTCGCGGGAATTGTCCGAAGCCGGCTCGAACGGCATCCGGTTGTGGTTGTGTCCGCCATGGGCAAAACGACCAATAAGCTGCTGGAGATCGCGCGTACCGCCATCTCCGGGAAGCGTGAAGAGTTCCTGCGGCTGATTCACGACCTGCGAGCCTTTCACTCCCGCGAAGCCCGGCTCGTGGTTCCACTAGCGGACCGGGCCGAACTTGACCGCACGCTCGACGACATCTTTCAGGAACTTACGGAGCTGGTGAAAGGGCTGGCGGTTGTCGGCGAGTTGACTCCCCGCGTGACCGATGCGATCTCGAGCTACGGGGAACGGCTGTCGAGTTACATCGTCACTCTCGCCTTCCGCCACTTCGGGCTTCCCGCCAAACATATCGACTCGCGGAGAGTAATTGTAACCGACCGCCGCCACACCCACGCTTCGCCCCACTTCGAGGAAACGTACCGGCGTCTCAACAACGTGATTGCGCCGCTGGCCAACGATCAAGTCGTAGTTATGGGTGGATTTATCGGCGCCACTGAAGAGGGAGTGACGAGTACCTTGGGCCGCGGCGGCTCCGACTTCACAGCCGCCATTGTAGGCGCCGGTATCGGAGCCGAGGAGATTCAGATCTGGACAGACGTCGACGGCATGCTCACCGCGGACCCGACGATTTTCCCGGGCGGTCATCGCGTGAAGACCATCTCGTTCGCCGAAGCGGCGGAACTCGCTTACTTCGGCGCGAAGGTGCTGCATCCCGCAACCGTGGTGCCCGCGGTCGAAAAGAACATCCCGGTGCTCATCCTCAATTCGCGCCGGCCCGACGTCGAAGGCACCCGAATCGTTTCCGAGCGCGTTCCGTGCGCGAACGCCGTGAAGTCGATCGCGTGCAAGCGCCGCATCACCGTGGTGAATATCCACTCGAACAGTATGTTAATGGCGCATGGTTTCCTGCGCCGGATCTTCGAGATTTTCGAACGGCATGAAACCGCGGTCGATATGGTTTCCACCAGCGAGGTTAGCGTCTCGCTAACGATAGATAACGCCGAACGGCTCGACCTGATTCGCGCCGAGCTCGAGCGCTTCTCCGACGTCCAACTCGAACCGGGGCAGACCATCATCTGCCTGGTGGGGGATAACATTCGTTACACTCCGGGCGTAGCCGCGCGGATCTTCGGAGCACTGGGATCCGTCAACGCGCGGATGATCTCACAAGGCGCATCGCTGCTGAACCTCAGCTTTGTCATTGACGATGCGGATGTGCGGCGGACCGTTGCAGCCCTGCATCACGAGTTCTTCCGCGATCTCGACGCTTCGGTTTTTGAGTAATACCTTTAACCGATTATTCATCAATTCATAACACTTGGACGGGTACCCTGACGGTCACCGACTCTGTGTGCGCGGTTGCTACCCGCTCGCCTTCCTGGTGCTCGTATGGAAGCCCGCGTAAACGTTTGAGTCCACAGGGGCTACTAAATATAAAAGGAGTTTGAATGATTGCAAATCAAGGGAGTGGATTGATGCGAGTCCTGCTTTCCGGGCTTCTCGTTTCCCTTTCACTGAGTGCGCAAGAGCCGGCGCCCGCAAGCGCGGCCGACGCCAACAGCACATCACAAGACATCGCCACGTTGAAAGCGCAGTTGGCCGAGCAGCAGAAGCAGTTGGAGTTGCTCCGGGCCGCGATTCAGAAGCAGCAGGACGCACTGGACAAAGCGAGCAAGGAAGCGGAAGCAGCCCAGGCGCAACGAGTGGTGCCGGCTGCGTCTCTGGGCCAGGTGGCCAGCACAACGCCGATCCTTCCCATGCCCGCCGTGGTTTCGCCGAAGCCCGGTACGGGCCTGGCAGGTCAGATGGGACAGCCGGAAGTCAAGAGCGCATCTCCGCTCGGATTCCAGATTGGCGGCGCAACGTTCACGCCATTGGGATTTGTTGACTTCATCTCGGTCACCCGTTCCACCGACCTCGGCAGCGGTCTCGGTACCAGCTTCGGCGGGCTTCCGTACTCCAATACGACGGCCGGCGGATTATCGGAAACGCACTTCAGCATGCAGAACTCGCGGATCGGACTGCGAGTCGACTCGGTTTGGCATGACTACAGCGTCTTAGGCTATGTCGAGTCGGACTTCCTCGGCGCGGCGCCGGCGAACCCGTTCGTCACCAGCAACTCGGACACGCTTCGCATGCGCTTGTATTTCGTCGATGTCAAGAAGGATGCGTTTGAGCTGACCGCGGGACAAACCTGGTCATTGATGACACCGAACCGGACGGGAATCGGCGTGTTGCCCTCGGATGTTTACTACACGCAAGATGTGGACACGAATTACCAGTTGGGTCTCACATGGGCGCGGCAGTCGGGCGTTCGTTTCACATGGAACCCCAATGAGAACTTCCACTGGGCCGTGGCTTTGGAAAATCCCGAGCAGTATATCGGGACCGCGGTCACCTATCCGAAAGCGCTGGCGACCATCGCACCCGCGGAACTGGATAACAACGCGGGCGGTGTTGCCATCCCCAACCTGTTCCCCGACATCATCTCCAAGATCGCTTTGGACGGAGGTTCCCCGGGTCACAAAGCTCACCTCGAGGTATCCGGATTGCTGACTGGCGTGCATACCTACAACTCGCTGACCACCGGCGACGGGGCTCTCCAGCATTTCACCAAGATTGGCGGCGGCGGTGAGCTGAACTTCAACTTTGAACTCGGCGCTGGATTCCGCATCCTTTCAAGCAACTATATTAGTGATGGCGGCGGCCGCTACGTCGGAACGGGCCTTGCGCCGGATGCGATCGTACGCGCCGACGGCTCTCCTTCGCTCGTTCATTCCGCGTCCACCACGGCCGGTTTTGAATGGCAGGCGAACCGGAAAACGATGTTTTACGCCTACTATGGCGGCGTATATGTTCCGCGTGACCTGGCCATTGATGCCGACAACAAGACTGTCATCGGATATGGCGTTTTGAATAGCACGAGCGCCAACCGTGCGATTCAGGAAGCCACCTTCGGCCTGCAGAACAATTTCTGGAAGAGCCCCGAGTACGGCGCGCTGATGCTGGCGTTCCAATACTCGTATCTCACCCGGAATCCCTGGAACGTGACGACGGCGGGACAGCCGACCAGCGCCAACCTGAGCATGGGTTACCTGGATCTCCGCTACACTCTTCCCTGATCGTCCCGGTGGAACGCTAGCCAAAACCAAACGGCGCCCAGGCATCACGTAGATTCCGGGCGCCGAGCATCAGAGTTTTTCGTTTAGTAACAGAACTGTAACTTTAGCGTGTGAGTCTGGAGAAAGACTGAATGCGAATCACGAAAGCCGTTGCACTCGTTGTGGTTGTAGCTGGGGGGCTGAATGTAGCGTCAGCCCAGGTGCGGATCAATGCTGCCGGCGCGACCTTCCCGTATCCGATTTATTCCCAATGGTTCCATGAGTTCCAGCAGCAGAAAGGCGTTCAGATCAATTACCAATCGATCGGATCGGGCGGCGGCATCAGTGCGCTGACTGCCGGCACGGTCGATTTCGGCGCCTCCGACCGTCCCATGACGGATGCGGAAATCGCCAAGATGAAGTACAAACCGCTGCATTTCCCCACCGTCCTCGGGGCGGTTGTGCCGACGTACAACATCTCCGGCGTATCGAAGGATCTTCAGTTTACGGGTGAAGTGCTGGCCGGGATCTTCTCGGGCAACATAAAGAAGTGGAATGACAACGCCATCAAGTCCATCAACCCCGGCGTCAACCTGCCGAATGCGGACATCGTCACCGTGCATCGCTCCGACGGAAGCGGCACCAGCTTTGTCTTCACCGATTTCTTATCGAAAACCAGTCCTGAATGGAAGAGCAAGATCGGCGCGAATCAGTCTCCCAACTGGCCGGGCGGGCTGGCCGCGAAGGGCAATGAAGGCGTGGCCGGGTCGGTGAGCCAGACGCCCAATTCTATCGGTTATGTCGAACTGATCTACGCGTTGCAGAACAAGATGGCGTTCGGAACCGTAAAGAACGCTTCGGGAAAATTCGTGAAGGGCAGCCTGGCTGGAGTCACCGCCGCCGCGGACGCCATGGTTTCGAAAATCCCGGCGGATTTCCGTGTATCGATCACCGACGCTCCCGGTGCGGCGGCTTACCCGATCTCCACTTTCACTTACCTGCTGATTCCAAGCACAATCCCCGACACGGCCAAGAAGACGGCGATCGTCGAGTTCCTGCACTGGATGCTGACCACCGGCCAGGGCACGGCGGAGAAACTCAACTACTCCCGCCTGCCGCAATCTTTGATCCCGCGTGAGGAGCAACAGATCGCGCAGATCAAGTAGCGCGCCTTTGCCATCATGCCGACCTCTGTAGCCGTCTCGCCGACTCCCGCAGCCGCTGCGAAGCCGACGCTTTGGTCAAGGCTCAAGGGCGGCGATCAAATCGCTTACCTCATATCGATCACATTTGCCGCGCTGGTTCTTCTGCTCGCCGTCGCCATCTTTTGGGTGTTGTGGAATCAGTCGGCGATGGCCCGTCATAAGTTCGGTATCGGCTTCTTTACCTCGCAAGCCTGGGACCACAACAACGACGTTTATGGGGCGCTGCCGTTTATCTACGGAACGCTGCTTACGTCGGTACTGGCGCTCCTGATTTCCATTCCGCTCGGCGTGGGGGCTGCGATCTTTCTGGCGGAACTCGCGCCGCCGCGACTCTCCAACGCGCTTACGTTTCTGGTCGAGTTACTGGCCGCGGTCCCGAGCGTGATCTACGGGCTGCTGGCGATCTTCACCGTTGTTCCGCTGTTGCGCGATTATGTCGAGCCGGCGCTGAAGGGGACCCTCGGCTTTCTGCCGCTCTTCAGCGGTCAGATCTACGGGTTCAGTTATCTGGCGGCCGGGCTGGTGCTTGCCATCATGACCTTTCCGTTTATCATCTCGGTCTCTCGCGAATCGCTGCTGGATGTGCCTCGCGATCAGCGTGAAGCTGCGCTGGCATTAGGGGCAACTCATTGGGAATCGACGTGGGACGTGGTCGTGCCTTTCGCCCGGCTGGGAATCATGGGCTCGATCTTCCTCGGCCTGGCACGCGCGCTAGGCGAGACCATGGCAGTGACGATGGTGATCGGAAATTCGCCGCGCATCAGCGCCTCATTGTTCGCCTCGGGATATACCATCGCGGCGGCGATTGCCAACGAATTCGCGGAAGCCAGCAGCGATATTTTCCGGTCGAGTCTGATCTATCTCGGGCTGGTCCTGTTCCTGCTTACCATCGTCATTAACGGCGCGGCGCGGTTGCTGATTGTGGCGACCACGCGGAAAGGTTCGAGCTAAATGCGGCTCACCTGGCGGCGAGCCGTTAATAAAGTGATGCTTGCGCTGACCGGGCTCTGCACCGTCCTGACCGTGAGCACGCTTTTCCTCATCCTGGCGTATCTGGTTTGGAACGGGGGGCGCGCGCTCGACTGGAACTTCTTCACGAAGCTGCCCGCCGGTCCCGGCGAAAGCGGCGGCGGTATGGGCAATGCCATCGTCGGCAGCTTTGAGCTGATCGCCATCGCT
>NZ_CAJCHS010000010.1 GCF_903970205.1 Nevskia soli
TGCAAGCTGCAGGGCGCGGACCTCGATCGGTTGAAGGCGGCCCACAACCCGGCGTCGCAGTTTCTGATGCAGCTGATCGGGCTGTGGCAATCCGCGAACCCCGGCCAGTTCCCGACGCTGCATGACCCGCTTGCCGTGGCGAGCGTCATCCGGCCGAATCTGATCGAGACGCAGTCCGGCGCCGTTCAGGTCGAAACCAATAGCCCGCTCACGAACGGCATGACCGTGTTCCGGCCCGACGCATCGGGCGGGGGAACCACGCGCGTCGCAACCGACGTGAATGTGCGCGATTTCCTGGACCTGTTTCTGGATCGGCTGGCTGCTGCGCCCCGGCCTAAGCAGGTCGACGTCCGATGATATTTGAAGTCAACGTTAGGCAGCCAACGGTACCCGACCGTTGCGGCGAGCAAAGCGCGTTCGGTATGCTTAGAGGTCCGAGGATATGCAAAAAACGCTGCTGCTGTGTGTGATCCTTGCCAGCCTGAAGAGCTGCACGCCAAGCCAGAATCAAGCGATCCGGGCGCGCGAAGATCGCCCGTATCCCGATCCGACCCTCGGTACCGACAACCGAGAATCGCAGTGGTACAAGACGCAGATTCTAGCGTCTCCGTCCACCGCTGGTCCGGCAGGCGCGCCGGCGGCCAATCTTCCCGCGCAACTTCCGGCCAAACCCGTTCCTGCACATCGCGCTAGCCCCGCGGTGTCTCCCGGGGCGCAAACACCTGCGGGAAAGTCAGGTTTGTAAAGGCTCAGGCGCCCCTTGCGGGCGACCAATCCCTAACCAACTATACACCCGATCCGGCTAAAATCCAGCCTCCGGTCAACGCCGTGAGGGCGCCGGCAACAACGCGAACGGTTATTTTTCCGCCGTGACTCCAGCCGCGTTGAGGGTCTTGCCGGCGCTCAGCAGGTTGGCGAAGATCCGATACGCGCCGGGAACGCCGGCGGGGAGTTCCCGGAACCACGAGTACGCCGTGAACACGTAAGCGCCCTTGCCGTAGCGCGCGTAGAGCAAGCCGCCGGGCAAAGCCTCCTCGCCGGCGTCATGCGTGGCGAGCGCGGTGACGTAGTGCTTGTCCCACTTCTTCGCGAAGTAGAGTCCGCGCTCCTGAATCCAGCCCTTGAAGTCCTGCATGGTGATCTGGTTCGGCGTGGTCAAGAGCGGGCTTCGCGCGTCCAGCAGCGTAATCGGAGAATCCTCCTCGACCACGCGATCGGTAGATATCTCAAGCGGGAACGGATGGAGAAAGCCCGGCTGCGTGGACTCGCCCGTGAACCGCGAATACTTCAGCACGTTGTACTGAACCACCAGCGTTCCGCCGTTGCGGATGTATTCGAGCAGCCGCGGCTCGGCCGCTTTCAGATCGGCGCGCACGTTGTAGGCGCGAACGCCGGTTACGATGGCGTCGAAGCGCGAGAGATCGGTGCGCAACAGGTCGGCTTCGGTCAGCAACTCAACGTCGCATCCCATTTGGCGAATGGCGTCGGGTACGGCATCGCCCGCGCCCATCACGTAGCCGATGTTATGCGCAAGCACGTGCAGATCGAGCGGCTCCAGCGCGCCTTCGGACGGCTGGAAGATCACCTGCGGCTCGATGTGTTCATGGTCGATCCACTGCATGCCGGTCGCGATCTCGCGTCCGTTGTCCATAGCGACGGCCTTGAACCGGTCGCTCGCGGTCCCTCCCTTCGGAGGGGTCACATCGAAGGCCAGTTCGAGCTGGTTGCCGCGTTCGTCAAGGTTGAATTGACTGGTATCGGGGTGCGCCGTCCATTCTTTGGGGACGCTCAGCTTGACCGTCCCGGATTCCGCGCCCGCTTCGGACCGAACCTGCAGCGTGACGCGCCGCGGCTCACCGTTGGGGAACAGGACCGCGCGCTGCGGGAGATCGATCGACAGGGGCGGCACGACCTCGATCGGCCGCGTCAGTTCGCCGCGAACGGGGTCGACATAGCGGAAGTGCACGGGCCGTTTCAGCCGAACTTCGGCGCCGCCGATGGTCAAGTCGAATTCCGCGGTGAGCACGGGGATGGGATCGGGACGTCCGATCAGCTTCTGATCGCGGATGACATATCGGTCGCCATTGCGCGGCTCGATGAGCCAGAAGGGCTGCGAGTAGCCCGCGTCCGAGGGGATCGGCGCATCGACCTTCTTCTCGGCAGGCTGGTCATCGCCGAGTGCTGTACCGACCGCCTGAGACTGGTCGCGGCCGAGGCCCGCCACCGTGACTCTGTTCCACCGCACGTCGCCGGGTAGCCGCTTCAGGACGGAGACCGTGATTTTGAAGGCTGAACCGGGCGTGGCCGCATACGCATCGGCCGTCGCATCGGCCCAGATGCCGGAGCAGAGTTCCAGCAGTTTTTCGATCTCGGCCAACTTCTCCGTGGCCCAAGGTTCGCCGGCGCGCGCAAGAGCTCGCGCCTGCTCCGCGGCCTTAGCCAGCATCGGGACGATGGCTTGCGGATGCGTGGGCGAATACGTCGCGGCGGCGTCATCGAGCAACGCACCGACGGCACTCCCGCCGGGGATGCGGTTCCACGTCGTGTCGATGCCGTCGAACAGGTCTTGCTTCGCCGGGTCGCCTTCCACCGGGACGAAGTAGTCGGGAGCCGGTCCGCGCTGGAGAGGGACGCCCATGCCCTGGCTGCGATGCTGGCTGCGGCTGAGGCTGGCCAGCTCCGCGTACGAACGGCCCAGCACCGGATCGAACGCACCGGCGTCTACCGTGATCCGGTTGGGCGTCGCTTCGGCTTTCTTCTTCTGTTCCGGCGTGAAGGCGAACGCATTCCAGACCAGCCGTTTCGCCTTCCAGGGCTTGACCCACTGCAGTTGCTCGGGGAAGCGCGTCGGATCGCCCGAGATTTCGTACGCTTCTTTGCCCAGGATCGCCGACGCCTGGTGATGCCCGTGCCCGTCCTGCGGGGTGCCGGAGAAGCGCAGGATGATGACGTCCGGCCGGAAGCTGCGAATCACCCAGACGATATCCGAGAGGATGGCGTCATGACCCCACTTCTCGATCGCTTCCTTGGGGCTCTTCGAGAAGCCGAAGTCGACCGCGCGGGAGAAGAACTGTTCCGCGCCATCGATGCGGCGGGCGTTGAGGAGCTCTTCGGTTCGGAGCATCCCCAGCGCATCGCCCTGTTCCGAGCCGATCAGATTCTGGCCGCCCTCGCCGCGGGTCAGCGAAAGATACCCGGCGCGCAAGTGCCGTCCGCGCGCGAGCCAGGCGAGGACTTGGGTGTTCTCGTCGTCGGGATGCGCGGCGATCATGAGCGCGCTGCCGACGTGACGGACCCGCGCCAGATCGTCCTCGATCGTCTCCGATCCAGGGGCCGCGGTTTGAGCCGCGCACAGGCGGGCTAGAAATAATGCTAGAGGGGCGAGTCCCCGTACGCTCGCCTGGGTCCTGATCATCTATTGAAGATGTTAGTCGATCGGGTTCGGCTTCCGACAAAGCGGCCTTTCGGAGCCGCGAAGCAAAGGAGCGGACGATTGCGGCTGCGGAACGTCGGTATCGCCAACGAACAACCGCTCCGTCACCGTCGCGGCTCTGTAACGCAGTGATTTTTTACTGAGCCGCGCACGTGAGTAAGCCGGGGATGTCTCGGAGAGGCATCGGCAGGACTAGTCCGATACCGAGCCGCGACGGTGACGGAGCGGTTGTTCGTTGATATCGACGTTCCGCAGCCGCAATCGTCCGCTCCTTTGCTTCGCGGCTCCGAAAGGCGGCTTTCCCGGAAGCCGAACCCGATCGACTAACATCTTCAATAGATGATCCGGACCCAGGCGAGCGTGCGGGGGCTCGCCCCTCTTATTGCATTCGTTCTTGCGCGCCTGTGCCCTGCTCAAACCACGGCCCCGGGATCGGAGACGATCGAGGACGATCTGGCGCGGGTCCGTCACGTCGGCAGCGCGCTGATGATCGCCGCGCATCCCGACGATGAGAACACCCAAGTCCTCGCCTGGCTCTCGCGCGGTCGGCACTTGCGCGCCGGGTATCTCTCGCTGACCCGCGGCGAGGGCGGCCAGAATCTGATCGGCTCGGAACA
>NZ_CAJCHS010000011.1 GCF_903970205.1 Nevskia soli
CCGCGAAGTGCCGTACTATCAGATGCTGCTCGGCGGCGGCTTCGACGAGAGCGGCGATCTGAGGTTTGGACTCGCCATTCAAAGCATTCCCGCGCGTCTGGCGCCGACGGCTGTGGAGCGCGTGCTCCGCCACTATCTCGACAACCGCGATGGCGCCGAAACGTTTCGCCAATACGTCCTGCGCAACAAGGTCGAGTTCTTCCGCAGTATGACGGCGGACCTCGCCAAGCCACCCGAGCTGTTCCCCGAGATCTACAACGATTGGGGCGATGAAGTGGCTTTCTCGCTGCAACTCGGCCGCGGTGAGTGCGCCGCCTAATCGCTGCTACTTACTCGATGTACCCTCGTACTTATGGTTACCGTCCGGCAGCCGGATGCAACCGAGGCGCGGCGGTACATCAGCCGGCTCGCTGACGTCCTGCTCGATTGCGTTGCCGGCGGCGCGTCGGTAAGCTTCATGGCCGATCTTACTAAGTCCGCGGCCGAGGCGTTTTTCTTGAAATGCGTGGATGGCGTCGAGCGCGGCGAACGCATCCTTCTAGCGGCATTCGAGAGCGACGAGCTGGTGGGAACCGTCCAGGTAATCACCGCAACGCCTCCCAATCAGCCGCATCGTGCGGACATCGCCAAGTTACTCGTCCGGCGATCGGCGCGCGGTCAAGGTATCGCGGCACGACTAATGGAGAACGCCGAAGAAGCTAGCCGGAAGGCCGGCAAAACCCTCCTTGTTTTGGATACTGTAACCGGAGAAAGCGCGGAGCGACTCTATTTGCGCATGGGATGGACGAAAGCGGGTATCATCCCAAACTACGCAATGTTTCCGGACGGAAGGTGGTGCGCCACCACCATCTTTTGGAAAAGCTTGTTGTAGGAGCCTGGTGTAGGCATAGTGATATCCTGCGTTAGCGCCTTTCCCGAGGTAAACAATGACGCGTATACTGGCCTTTATCCTTCTTACATCGACACTTATGTCCGCGCAAGTGATCGATCCCACTACCCGAACGGTCACAACCAGCAACTTCCTTGTCACGTGGAACACCGGCGTCGACACCGAAGCTATTACCACGTTGGACTGGATGGGAAGTCCGAACGTGACCAGCACTTATGAGCTCGACGCCTGCGGAAACACGGGCGAGGGTGGCAACGTGCAGTATTTCGGAAACGCATGGGGCCCTCCGGATCCACAGGTTGGCGGTCAGGTGCTTGTCGGCGGAGGAACAAGCACGTCGCAGGGGACTTCGCCGTGGTCCGGGCATATCTTACCTTTCGGAACCGCCCAGATTACTATCAACTCGAATTCCACAAACTGTCCGCCCTCATCGGCCGGAATCAATGTGCAGACGACTTACCGGTTTTCCGATCCTGCCGACTCCGCCGTGAACTGGTTCGAGGTGCAGCGCGTCTTCGATTTCACTGCCGCCGCGTTCAATTATGACCTCCGGCCCTATATACTGCGGCTCAACACCGGCGCAGGCTATACCGATGTCTTGTATCCCGCGGCAAACGGCGTGCTTGCGAGCATACCCGTATTCGATTGCTCTTACGGGTGTACCGGGCCGATAAGTGCTCCAGGCGCAGCCTCGTTAAGTCCGGCGTGGGTTTCGACTCAAGGCTGGTTTGCTCTTTATAATCCAACCACGAAGCAAGGAGTGGTTGTAAAGCGGACCGAGGCTTATGATCCGCAGGGGAGCCCGATCGCGGCGCAGCTTTGGATCGATTATGACGGGCCGTCGGGAAGTTACGAGACGAGTTCCCCGTCCGTTCTTCTCCTTGAACCCCCGGGGGGATTCACCGGCGGGCTCGTTTCCGAAACCGAAACCATGTGCTTCTTTAACAGCGCTACCTGGACTCCGTCCCTGACTCCTCCAGCCGGATGCCGAAACAACATTGCCCATCTATCTCCGTCGACCCTGACGTTCGCCGGTCAATCTGTCGGCGTCGCCAGCACTCCGCGGATCGCAGTGGTAAGTAACATAGGAAGTCACGGCGTGATTATCACGTCCATCGTCGCCAGCGGCGACTACTTAGCGGTCAATAACTGTCCCGAAACCCTTCCCACGGGTGGCTCTTGTGAGATCGCCGTTTCCTTTGTGCCCGTAGCGCCGGGGATACGGAGCGGGTTCGTGGATATCGATATGCCCGGCGAGAATGAGCACTTGAGTCTGGCGGGGTTGGGCGTCGCGGCCGAATGAGCGTCTGTGATCTACTATTTCCAAGGATCACAGCCGCCATTTCGATGCCTAAGTTGATCGCGCTCTTTATATTGACGCTTGCCGCCGCCCGGTTCGCGGGCGCACAGCTCACCATCAGCACGTTCGCCGGCAACGGCACGCCGGCATACGCCGGAGACGCCGGCCCGGCGAGCGCCGCGGAACTCTTCTACCCCATCGATGTTTCATCGGACGGCGGGGGAAACCTTTACATTGCGGATCAAGACAACAACCGAATTCGGATGGTTAATAGTAACGGCGTCATATCCACTCTGGCCGGAACGGGAAACCCCGGTTTCTCGGGCGACGGAGGGCCGGCGACACAAGCCATGCTGAACTCTCCTATTTGCGTTTTCTCGGATCCGTTTGGCCGGGGCGTGTACATCTCGGATGTAGGCAACCAGGTCATTCGGCTGATCTCCCCCAGCGGGACGATAACTACGATTGCCGGGATAGCAGGATTAGAAGGATATAGCGGCGACGGGGGCCCCGCGACCTCGGCTACATTCTATAATCCGGTTCGCGTTACGGTCGATCCGTCCGCGGATATCATTATCGCGGACCAGTCTAATCATGTAATTCGCAAGATCAATCACGTTACGGGGATCATCACGACGATCGCGGGGACCACCCAGGGGTTCTCAGGCGATGGCGGCCCGGCGACGGCGGCTCAACTGAATAACCCGACTTCCGTCGTATCGGACCTGCAGGGGAATCTCTACATATGCGATCAATTCAACTTTCGCATTCGAAAGGTCGACACTTCGGGGACAATCACGACCATCGCGGGAACGGGCACCGCGGGATATTCCGGAGACGGCGGACCCGCCACGATGGCGGAGCTGAACTATCCGGGCGGGATGACGATCGACACGTCCGGCAACCTCTTTTTTTCGGATGACACCAACAACGTGGTGCGCGAAATTTCGGGGTCGACCGCCGTGATTACGACCGTGGCGGGCAATGGTACCGCCGGATACTCCGGCGACGGCGGTCCGGCTACTAGCGCGGAACTGAACGGGAATTTCGGAGTTACTCTCGATTCGCTCGGCAACTTATATATTGCCGACGCGAAGAATAATGTTGTCCGGCTGGTAGGTCAGGCTTCGCCAATCATACCCGCGTTTACCGCTAACGCGCTTACCAACGCGGCTAGTTTTGCCTCCGGAGGATCGGCCGGCGCGCTCGCGACGCTGTTCGGGACGCATTTGAGCTTGAACCTGAACGGTGTGGTCGGTGCTACGCAATCTCCCTTGCCGGATACGCTTAACGGCACGACGGTCACCGTAGATGGTGTCGCGGCGCCTATTCTTGCGGTTTCGAATACCCAGTTAGGCGGGCAAATCAACTTCCAGATCCCGTGGGAAGTTGCCGGGCAGCAAACTATCGCCATCGTGGTAAACAACGGCATGGGGACGAGTGCCAGTGTAAGTATGCCGATCGCGATCACCGCCGCACAGCCCGGCGTGTTTCAGATTTACGACAGTAACCTGGCGCAGCAGGTTGGAGCCGTCGAGCATGTGGATGGCAGCGTCGTTTCATCACTAAGTCCGGCGGCCCCTGGAGAAACTGTCGTGGTCTACTGCACGGGTCTCGGACCAGTAAGTCCCGCTCTAATTACCGGTTTGCCTGCGCCGGGAAGCCCGCTATCTTATACGACTTACATGCCCACGGTAACGATTGGCGCTATCGGGGCTACTGTCGATTTCAGCGGCGCGGCGCCGTACTTCTCCGGTCTGAATCAGATGAATGTGACGGTCCCGGCGAATGCCCCCAGCGGTCTACAACCTATGGTGGTCAGCGTGAACGGAGTAAGCGCCACGCCGGTGAATCTATCGATTCAGTAGCAGCGGCACTTAGGACTGGGTGAGCCATTGCGATCTACGGCTGCCTCCTTGCGACGCGAATTGCTGATAATTCCGCTAAGCTTTAACTTCATGAATGTCGAAGAACGGATGGAACTACGGATGGAGCGAATGATGGGCTCCATCGAAGCTCACGACAAGCAAATCGAAGATCTGATCGTGGCCGCTGTAAAGCAGCAGGAATCCATCCAACAGCTGCAGGAATCACTGAAGCTGCTCGGGAAGCCATGGCAAGCGTACCTAAGCACTATCGACCCGCGCCAGTGATGACGCTTTCCCGGAAGCGCGCAGCCGCCGTCCAAGCGCGTTTCGCGCGCAAGGGTGCGGATGCTGCCGTGATCCGTCGCGCAGGTTTTTCCGGCATCCTTGTAAACGCCCCAGCACGGTAAAATATAGGCAGCAATGATAGATAACGTACTGGCCAGGATTTTCGGCACGAAGACCGAGCGCGAGATCAAGGCCATGCAGCCTATGGTCGCCGCGGTGGGCGCCCTCGAACCTGGGCTGCTGAAGCTTTCGGACGCGGAACTCGCCGCCAAAACCGTTGAGTTCAAACAACGCATCGCCAACGGGGAATCGCTCGACAGTCTGCTCGTCGAAGCCTTCGCGGTGGGCCGTGAAGCCGGGCGCCGCGTCCTTAATATGCGTCACTTCGATGTGCAGCTCATCGGCGGCGTGGTGCTGCACAAGGGCAAGATCGCTGAAATGCGGACCGGTGAAGGCAAAACGCTGGTGGCCACGCTGCCTACCTATTTGAATGCGCTGGAAGGCAAGGGCGTCCACGTCGTCACGGTCAACGACTACCTCGCCCGCCGCGACGCCGAGTGGATGGGCCGCCTCTACAATTTCCTCGGGCTCTCGACCGGAATCATCGTCCACGACCTCAGCGACGAGGAACGCAAGGCCTCCTACAACTCCGATATCACCTACGGCACCAACAACGAGTTCGGCTTCGATTACCTGCGCGACAACATGAAGTTCCGCATCGAAAGCTGCGTGCAGCGCGAACATCATTTCGCCATCGTCGACGAAGTGGATTCGATCCTGGTCGACGAAGCGCGCACGCCGCTCATCATCTCGGGACCGAGCGAGCAGTCGACGGACAAATACTATAAGGTCGACAAGATCATCCCCAAGCTGGAGCGCGGCGAGGTGATCGAGGGTAAAGAGCCCGGCGAGAAGTACACCACCGGCGACTTCACCGTCGACGAAAAGCACCGCACCGTCGGCCTCACCGAAGAAGGCGTGCTCAAGTGCGAGCGGCTGCTGGGCATCGGCAACATGTATGAGCCGGCCAACATCGAATGGAACCATCACGTGCAGCAATCGCTGCGCGCGCGCGTGCTCTACCAGCGCGATAAAGATTACGTTGTCAAAGACGGCGAAGTAATCATCGTCGACGAGTTCACCGGACGTTTGATGCCGGGCCGCCGCTGGTCCGACGGGCTGCACCAAGCCGTCGAAGCCAAGGAAGGCGTGAAGATCGAGCGCGAAACGCAGACGTACGCCACCATCTCATTCCAGAATTACTTCCGCATGTATAAGAAGCTGGCCGGCATGACCGGTACCGCGGAAACGGAAGCAGCCGAGTTTCAGAAGATCTATAACCTCGATGTCAGCGTCGTGCCGACCAATCGTCCGATGCTCCGCAAAGAGTTCTCGGATCTGGTGTATCGCACCAGCGAAGAGAAGTTCCGCAACGCAGCAAAGGAGATCGCGGAGAAACATCAGGCCGGGCAACCGGTTCTGGTGGGAACCATCTCGGTCGAGAAGTCCGAACATCTCTCCGGCATATTGAAAAAGATGGGCATCAAGCACGAGGTCTTGAATGCCAAGAACCACGAGCGTGAAGCCCAGATTGTGTCGCAGGCGGGCCGTAAAGGCGCGGTCACCGTATCGACCAACATGGCCGGACGCGGCACCGACATTCTGCTGGGCGGCAATGCCGAAACCATGGCCCGCGAGCAATTGCGCAAGCAGGGCAAGAACGTCGACGACATGATTCAGTTCCCCGACGGAAAGGCCGAATGGGAGCGCGTTCTCAATCAATTCAAAGAGCAGACCCAGAAGGAGCACGACGAAGTGGTGGCGCTGGGCGGACTGCACATTGTCGGAACCGAACGCCACGATTCGCGCCGCATCGACAACCAGCTTCGCGGCCGCGCCGGACGTCAGGGTGATCCCGGAAGTTCGCGCTTCTATCTCTCGCTGCAGGATGATCTGCTGCGCATCTTCGGCGGAGAGCGCATGCAGAATCTGATGCTGCGCCTCGGCATGGAAGAGGATGTGCCGATCGAATCCAACCTCATCACCAAGCGCATTGCCGCGGCGCAGAAGGCCGTGGAAACGCAAAACTTCGAGATGCGCAAGCATCTGCTGGAGTACGACGACGTGATGAACAAGCAGCGCAAAGCGATCTACAGCATGCGCCGCAGCTTGCTCGAAGGCGAAGACAAGAAGGAACGTATCCTCGAAATGGCAGCCGACCTGGTGGGCGGCTACATCGACGACCGCTGCATCGAAGGCGCCAACCCCTCGACGTGGGACCTGACCGGTCTGATGAACGACATTCTCACCGAGTTCGGCGTCAAGATCAACACCGAGGAACTGATCGGGCTGACGCGCGAGCAGATCGAAGCGGCGATTACCGAGCAGGTGAACGCGCGCTACGAGGAGAAAGAAAGCATGGTCGGACCCGAGATCATGCGCCAGACCGAGCGCTGGATTATGCTGCAGGCCATCGACGATCAGTGGAAAGATCACCTGCTCTCGATGGATCACCTCAAAGAGGGCATCGGCTTGCGCGGCTACGGTCAGAAAGACCCGCTGGTCGAGTACAAGAAGGAGTCCTATCAGCTCTTCCAGGAACTGATGGGCCGCATCGAAGACGAGACGGTGCGGTACCTGTTCTTCCTGCGCTTCGAGCGTGGCGATGGAACGGCTGGACAGTCCGTCGCCCTTCCCTTCCCTCCGCCGGACGGTGAGTACGACGAAGAAGATGAGGAGATCGAGGACCAGGAAGCGATCCGCGCCGAGCAGGAGCGCCTGGCCCGCGAACGGCAGGAAGCGGCGGCCCGCGCTGCCGCGCAAGTGAACGCTCAGGATCTCTCCCGCCAAATCCAGCGCAAGAAAGAACGCGAACTTGCCGAACTCAGTATGGTCGGTAAGGACGGCGATTCGAAAGCCAAACCGGTGGTTAAGGGGAATAAAGTCGGTCGAAACGAGCTATGCCCCTGCGGTAGCGGCGAGAAATATAAGAAATGCCATGGATCCGCGACGGCCTCGAAAGCCGTCTAACGGGATAGCCATGAAGTCAATCCTTCTATTCTTTGCGGCCGCTCTGGCGGCTAGCGCCGGTGTGTTGCCGGGTGTCATCGGCCCGTGGAAGCAGGTTTCGGACGCGCCGCTTCCGGTGAACACCGACCGCGCGCTCTGGGATGAACTCGGCCTCCAGGATTCCGATAGCGCCGTCTATAAAGACAAGAACCAGCGTCTCAGCGTGGACGCCTGGCGTTTGGCCGATTCCACTGCGGCAATGGGCGCTTTCGACTTCGTCCGGCCCGCCACGGCGAAACCCGCGCCCGCTTACAACGATCTGACGCCGAACGCGGCCTTGACGGCGGATGGCGCGCTGATCGCGGTAGGCAATTACCTGGTCGCCTTCCACGGCGCAGTTCCGGAGCCGAACGACGCCGCAAACATGTTCCGCTCGATGCCCCGGTACGAACACGCCGGGTTGCCGTCCTTCCCCGATTACCTGCCATCGGGTGAGATACCGAATTCCGTCCGCTACATCGGCGGCCCTGCGGCGCTAAAACAGTTCTTTCCGGCGGTTCCAGCCTCGGTGGCGGCGTTCCACCTCGGGGCCGAAGCATCGGTGGCGGACTATCCCGGCGGCCTCAAATTGGCCCTGTTTTCGTATTCCCTGCCCGCCCTGGCGCGCGACCAGGCCGCAGCCTTCGAGAAGATCCCTGGCGCGGTGGTGAAGCGCACGGGTCCGCTGCTAGCCGTGCTGGTTCAACCGAAAGATGCCAATGCGGCCGAGCGTCTGCTGTCCCAGGTCCGGTATCAGGCGACGGTAACGACGGGTCAACCGCCCAAAACGAAGAAGGACAACCCCGGCAATTTGCTCCTGAATGTCGCTCTGTTGATACTAATTCTGGCGGGATTCTGTCTTGCCTCCGGAGTTCTGTTCGGTTTACTCCGAATGATCTTCCGCCGGGGCGGCGCATCGGGCGAAGGCGAAGAAATTTTGGCCCTGCATCTGGAAGCACCGCGCGAAGTGAGGTAAGTAGTTGCATTTTTAGCCTTTTACGATCTTTGTAGGGCATCGGAATACGCCGTTTTCGCCCGGCGCTCTCCGTAGTGTGGAAAACCACTTGCCTCTTAAGTGATTCTTATTCAGGGGTTTACAGGCGAAAAAAACATTCCTGATTTTCGCTTGACGTAGCAGGTCCCCAGACTTTACTATCCAATCACTTAAAGTTTTTTCGGTTGCGAAACCGTTGAAACTGATTCTCCCATCGAATCCGGTCCGAAAGGGCCGGTGCCAGGAAAGCCCGGCTGACTACCGGGCTTTTCCATTTCCGCCGGACGTTACAATGACGGCCGGATGAAGGCGCTAATCACCGGATCGGGCGGACTCATCGGCTCGGAGTGCGCGCGGCATCTTTGCGCGGCAGGCTGGGAGGTCGCCGGGGTCGATAACGACATGCGCCGCGAGTTCCTCGGAGCGGCCGGAACCACCGCGCCCGTGGTCTCGTTTCTGAAGGCGCTCCGGGGATACACGCGCCACTCGATCGACATCCGGGACCGGCAAACCATTCCCGATTTCTTCGCCTCCGTGCGCCCGGACTTCATCATCCCCACCGCCGCGCAGCCCTCGC
>NZ_CAJCHS010000012.1 GCF_903970205.1 Nevskia soli
AGTGTCTTAGACACCGCCGCATTGACTTCATCGGACTTTGTGATGTCGACTACCAGCGGGAACGCGTTGTCGATCGATCCGGCGACATCGCTGGCGCCGCCTGGATCCAGGTCCGCGATGCCGACGAGGGCGCCGGCGCGCGCGAGACGGCGGGCGATGGCGGCGCCGATACCGGTGGCCGCCCCCGTAACGATCGCGACTTGTCCGGTAAGCTCGAAGCTCACGGTCTAATCTTCGCGCGCGACGTGAACCTTCAGGTTCGCCGTGACCGCGCGATGCAGGCGCACCGGAACTGTGAAATCGCCGAGCGAACGGATGGGCTCTTCGAGCAGAATCTTCCGGCGATCGATGGTAAAGCCCTGCGCTTCCAGAGCATCGGCCAGATCTTTGGCGGTCACCGAGCCGAACAACTGATCGTTCTCGCCGGCGCGCTGCGTGATAGTGACGGTCTGCGCATCCAGCAGCTTCGACAGATCTTCCGATTCGTTCTGGGCTTTGGCTTCACGCTTGAGCCAGGCTTGCCGCTCCTGATCCACAATCTTCTTGTTGGATTCGGTGGCGGCCACGGCCAGGCGCTGCGGCAGCAGGAAATTGCGGGCATATCCGGCGGCGACTTTGACCACTTCGCCGCGGGCGCCGAGTTTCTCGACGTCTTCTCTTAAGATGACTTCCATGATGTCGTGATCTCCTTACACTTAAGCGGGCGACGAGAACGGCAGCAGCGCGATGTTGCGAGCCATCTTAATGGCTTCGCTCAACCGGCGCTGGTGCGGGGCGCATACGCCGGACACGCGCCGGGGAACGATTTTGCCGCGCTCGGCGATGAACGACGAGAGCATGCGCACGTCCTTGTAATTGATATCGTCGATCTTCTCGACACAGAACCGGCAAACCTTCTTGCGACGGAAGTATTGCTTCTTCTGCGTCGCGACTGCCTTATCACCGCCGGTGGGCCGTTGGGACGCGCTGACCGGTCTTCCTCCACGAGTTTCTGCCATGATGTCTCCTTAGCTCCTGACTTACTGAGCCGCGGGCATCTCGGGCCCGAGCATTTGTTGCGCAACGGACGGTTGCGGCGCGGCGGGAGCTGCACTGGCCTTGCGGCTGGCGCGTTTCTCGCGATGTTTCTTACGCTTCTCGATGCGCTTCAAATCTTCATCGATGCGCACCGTCATGAACTTGATCACAACGTCGTTGACGCGCAGGCGGCGTTCGAATTCGTGCACGGTCGGCGCCTCGGCCTGAAATTCAATCAGGACGTACTCGCCTTCGCGGTACTTGTCTACACGGTAGGCAAGCCTGCGCTTGCCCCACTTATCTACTTTGTTGACGACGCCTCCGGCATGGGTAATCACTCCCGACATCTGTTCGATGAGGTGATCGACTTCCTCCTCCGTGGCATCCGGCTTGACGATAAACAGCTCTTCGTAAATACGCATTCTTCCTCTTTTGTGTTAGCTTCCAGCGCGACGATTGAATTTCGTCATGGCCTTTTCGACGCCTTCAGCGATTACTGCACGAACCGCGTCAGCTGCGAGGCCGACCAGTTCGTCCAATTCCTTTTCCTGCTTCCGCTTAAAAGGCGAAAGCACATACTCGGCCGCGTCAGCGAGCGGGCGGCCCGGATTGATTCCCATGCGGATCCGGGCGAATTCCCGGGTTCCGAGACTTTCCACAACCGACTTAGCTCCGTTGTGCGTGCCACCGGAGCCTTTCGGCTTGATTTGCAGCGTAGGCCACGGGAGATCCAGTTCATCGAAAATCAGGATCAGATCCCGCGGCGTCAGTTCATGCTTTTCCATCAGCGGCCGCAGCGATGTGCCGCTCAGATTCATATACGTGATGGGTTTCGCCAGCATGACAGGTTGCCCCTCGATGGTTCCGGCGCCGACCAGGGCTTTGGAATCCGGGCGCGTGACGCGAATGCCGGATTGTGCAGCCAAACGGTCGATGGTCATGAAGCCCAGGTTATGCGGCGTAAAGCGATATTCCTCGCCGGGATTGCCCAGGCCTGCCACCAGAAACACTTTCGGGACGCCGGGCTACTTCTTCTTCCCGGTCTCGGCAGCGGGCGCTTCGTCTTCCTTCTTGCCCTTCTTGACGACTTCGGGCTCGGAGGTCGGAGCGGCGACATCGGCGGCGACGGCCGGTTCCTCTTCGGCCTTGAGGCCGACCACGTGAGCGATCACGGATTCGGGCGCGCTCAATAGGCGGACGCCTTCGGCCAGCTTAATGTCACTGGCGCGCTTCGATTCATTGAGCATGAGTTCGGAAACGTCGATGACGAAATTCTCGGGGATGGAATCCGGAACGCACTCGATTTCGACCTGGCGGGTAATGACTTCGAGCAGACCGCCCTGTTGTTTGACGCCCTTCGGTTCGCCCTGGGTAACGACGGGGACGGTGACGCGGAGGCGGCGGGTGAGATCGATGCGCTTCAGATCGACGTGCAGGAGGCGGCCTTTGACCGGGTCGTACTGCTCATCGACCACCATGACCGGGGACTTGTCCCCGCCGGCGATATCGAGATCGAAGATGGTATTGTGGCCGGTCTTCGAGTGGATGATGCCGAGGATTTCTTTGGGGCTGACGGCGATCGAGACGGGATCTTTAAAGGCGCCGTAGACCACGGCTGGGATGTGGCCCGCCGCGCGGGTGCGGTGAGCTTCGTTCTTGCCGCGGCCCTCACGTATGGAGGCCGCGACGACGGTATCGGTTCTCAACTTCTATATCTCCTGTCCGGGGTTTCGGCACCCCGGGAAACCGCTCGCTTACGCGCGCGGCTCAGTTAGCATCCGGCCAAGTCCGATTTACTAGCGTGGGTTGGCTGGCGCTTGACGAAACTATTCCACGTTCTCGAAGAGCACGCTAATACTGGTCTCCTCGTGAATGGACTGAATGGCGCGGGCCAACAGCGGCCCGACCGACAACGTGCGAATCTTGCTCGAATTCCTTGCCGCTTCGGACAAAGGAATCGAGTTGGAGCAAACCACCTCGCGGAGCGCCGACTTCTCGATCCGCTCAACGGCCGGCCCCGACAGCACCGCATGGGTAGCGGCCGCTGTTACCGAAGCCGCGCCTTTTGACAGCAGGGCTTCCGTCACTCCCACCAGGGTCCCGGCGGTATCGATCAAATCGTCGACCACCAGGCAGTGGGCATCTACTACATCGCCGATCACGTTCATGATCTCGGCGACATTGGCTTCCTCGCGCCGCTTGTCGATAATGGCCAGCCGCGTATTCAAACGCTTGGCCATCCCGCGCGCGCGCTCCACACCACCCGCATCCGGCGAAACCACCGTCAATTTGGGCAGATTGAGGCGCCGGTAATAGTCGATAAGCACCGGCCGGAAATACAAATGGTCCACCGGGATATCGAAAAAACCCTGGATCTGGGCCGCGTGTAAATCCAGCGCCATGATCCGGCTGGCCCCCGCGGATTCCAGAATTTTGGCTACGAGTTTGGCCGAGATCGGAACTCGCGGCTTGTCTTTCCGATCCTGACGACCGTACCCATAATAGGGTAACACCACGGTGATGCGCTCCGCGGACGACAGCTTGACGGCGTCGATCATCAACAGCAGTTCCAGCAGGTTGCGGTCGACCGGCGTGCAGGTGGGCTGCACGATGAAGACGTCGGCGCCGCGCACGTTCTCACCGAGTTGCAGGTCGATCTCGCCGTCGGAAAACTGTTTGATCCTGACGTTGCTCAGCGGCAGGCCAAGATAGGAGCACATCTCGGCGGCCAGAGGCTCGTTGGCGCGCCCGGAAAAGACCTTGATCCGGTCGGGATCCATGCCGCGGATGGGCTGCGGAGCTGCGATGGAAATTGGTTGTTCAGCGGCAATGAGGCTGGACACACGTCACCTATGTTGAATTTGCGTTGCGATTTGATTAATTCTAGCGTGTGAGGGCGTAGCGAAACAACTCGCGCCGCCGCGGTGCTTGGGAACAATCGCTGAGGTGACGGCTTTTTGTCCAGGTGGAGCAAACTCTTGCGCCGGCGATTGCCTATTGGCCTTCCGTTTACCGACTGGGCCAAGCCGATTACGAGCATTACTCCTGTTCTTGGCGCCACAGCGGGTGGAAAGAGGCAGGCCAAGGCCAACCCGGCAAATCTATCTCCTAAAGTGCTGGCTCCTCCAGTGCTGGGACGAGCTACTCATGGAAGCTGACGAATTATTTGCACATAAGATAAGAGGCCCGCGCTGGTTCGCCCTACTGCTCCACGATGTTCATCTGAAGTTCGTTCATCCGGCCGCCATGCACCTTGAACCCGGACAACGCACTGGCAATCTCGTTCATGTCTTGCGGTGTCAGTGTGAGTTTCGTAGCTCCGATGTTCTCCTGAAGGTGCTTGACCTTGCCTGTTCCGGGGATCGGGACGATGAACGGCTTCTTGGCGAGTAGCCAGGCGAGCGACAACTGCGCCGTCGTAGCGCCTTTTCTCTTTGCCAGCTCCGTGATGCGATCGACCAGCGGCTGATTCGCGGTTAGGCTTTCCGGCTGGAAACGGTCAAATCCAGCGCGCAAATCCGATTTCGGATCGAGCTTTGTCTGCGCGTCGAGCTTCTGCGTAAGATAGCCCATCCCC
>NZ_CAJCHS010000013.1 GCF_903970205.1 Nevskia soli
CGATGGAGGCGCGAACCGGTCGACCGCATCGTGCAGCAGCTGCTTCCACTCGGCGTCTTGTTCGGCGAGCACAGGGTAGTTGCTCTGCAGATTGATCGGTGGTTCAGACATCTCTTGCTGAGTGTAAGGCGTGCCTTCCGCCCTCGGAGTCTTGCTTTGGCGGCCTCGCTAGGAGTCGACTACGCTTGCGAGGGTACTCTATCGCAGCGAATGCATGCGTAGACAATTGATATCCATTGCAGCACTCTACCGATCCGTGATACCTGTTACAGACCACTATGCGAGTTTTAATAGCAATCTTACTTTGCGCTGTTGTTCCAGCAGTAACTACGGCGTCCGAGAGCGGCTTCGAAGTTCATTATGACGGCGGCTCCGTCGGAGATATGAAAACCGGTGAAAACCTTCGTATTCACATCGATCAGAATCAAATTCGGCTGACTCACGATAAGTCGGACGTGCTGGTGATTCCAAGTAAGGCCGTCACCGAGATCAGTTACGGCCAAGACGTTCACCGGCGTGTCGGCGCGGCGATCGGGCTCGCGATCGTTTCACTAGGCGTCGGGGCGTTGATGGCGCTCAGCAAGTCGAAGAAGCACTATGTCGGTCTTACCTGGGACGACAACGGGAAGAAAGGCGGCGCGGCATTCCGGGCAGAAAAGGGCGACTACCGCGGCATCCTGTCGGGGCTTGAGGGCGTCACCGGAAAGAAGGCCGTCGATTCGGAAGCGATGACCGTCAAGAACTAAAGCAACGCATAGCTGCGCACCGGAACCAGTTTGTCTCTAACAGCTGCATCGGCGGCTCTACGCGGCGAATCTAAAAGCCCGTGCCAATACGCAGCCGTGAAATCCGTCTAGCCAGCCGTCCGCACGGCGAACCCTCGCTCGAACAGTTCAGCTTTGACACTGTGGATTTGCCGGACCCTGGACCCGGGGAAGTCCTGGTGCGCAATCTGTTTATATCCGTTGACCCGTATATGCGAGGGCGCATGAACGAAGGTCCGTCGTACGTTCCTGCCTTCGAGATTGGAAAAGCCATGGGAGGCGCTGCGATCGGGCGAGTGGTGCAGTCTAAGGCCGACAATCTCCCGGAGGGTTCGCTGGTTCTGAGTTCGTTTGGGTGGCGCGAGGCGTTTGTGGCTCCCGCCGGGCACGTACAAGCGCTCGATCCGCAAGGCGCGCCGCTCACCGCCTTTCTGGGAACTTTAGGCGTAACCGGGCTGACCGCGTGGGGCGGGCTGTTCAAGGCTGCTAGTCTGCAGGATGGCGAGACCGTATTTGTTTCCGGGGCCGCGGGCGCCGTAGGAAACGTTGCCTGCCAGTTCGCGAAACTGCACGGGTGCCGCGTGATCGGGAGCGCCGGTTCAACCGAAAAGATTGAGTTCTTACGGAGCGAGCTTAACGTCGACTATGCGTTCAACTACAACGATGGCGATCCTGCCCAGCACCTGCGCCAGGGAGCGCCGGAAGGTATCGACGTTTACTTTGACAATACAGCCGGTCCACAACTAGAAGCGGCGCTTTCCAGTCTAAAGATGCGCGGCCGGGTGGCGTTGTGCGGAGCGATCGCCGGATACAACAGGCCTGTTCCGGGGCCGCGCAATCTGGGGCTTGCGATTGGAAAACGGATCCGTCTGCAGGGGTTCATCGTGACGGACTATTTCCCGGAACTTCCGGCCTTCCACGCCGAGGCGATTCCGGCGTTGCTCAGCGGCAAGCTCGCGAGCCACGAGACGGTGGTCGAGGGGTTGGACCAGGCGCCCGCTGCTTTCCTCAGCTTGCTACACTCCGGCGATCCCCACACCGGTAAGTTAGTGGTCCGTCTCGGCGACTGAGGATTGTACGCTTCCGTTCTGAAAACACCGGTTCGTGGCACCCTCAGTGCTCCTGAGGTGCGTATGCCAATCGAAACTTTAGAAGACTTACTGCTCGAAGAGATCAAAGATCTGTACGACGCCGAGAAACAGATCACCAAGGCGCTCCCCAAGCTTGCCAAGGCGGCTTCGAGCCCCGATCTGAAAGCCGCATTTACCGAGCACCTCGAACAGACGAAAGGCCAGATTACGCGCCTCGAAGAGGTATTCGGGTATCTTGGCCGGAAGCCCAAGTCGAAGCCGTGTTTGGCGATGAAGGGCCTCATCGAAGAAGGACAGGAACAGACGCAGGAAGACGCCGAGGGTTCGATCAAGGACCTGATGTTGATCGGCGCCGCGCAGAAAGTCGAGCACTACGAGGTTTCCGGCTACGGAACCGTGCGTACTCTGGCGGAAGGGATCGGCAACGAGGAGGTTGCGTCACTGCTGCGGCAAACGGAAGAAGAGGAAGCGGAAACTGACCGTAAGTTGACCGGCATCGCTGCGCAGCTGATGCAAGAGGTGGACGGCGTGTCCGAGGAAGAAGAAGACGAAGAAGAGGAACTGGACGAGGACGACGAAGAAGGCGACGAGGATCTCGAGGATGAGGATGATCTCGAAGATGAAGAGGAAGAAGAGGCCGCTCCGCCGCCGGCCGCGACGAAGGCTCCCACCAAAAAGCGTTAGTCGCGAAAACACCCGCGTGCCTACCGCTCATATAGGCTCCGCCTTGCCGGATTGAACAGGATGTGACTGGATGTGGCGTGTCCAACGAGTCACAGGGTAGAATGCGGCATTTGCATCGTTTCAAATATGGGTCTGCCGACGCTGTATCCGTAGGCCGGATGTGGCTAATCGCGCACGATCGCTTCACTGAACGCGCGCAACAATCAGGGTCATGTCGTCGTACTGTGGGGCGCCGCGGGTGAAGGCATCCGCCGCCCCGAAGACCGACAGAAGAACCTGATCCGCGGGTCGATCCCCGGCGGTTCGGATGGCGTCAATCAGACCGTCCTCACCCCATTCTTCTTCCTCTAGAGTCATCGCCTCGCTGATGCCGTCGGTGTACAGCACGAAGATGTCGCCCGGCTCGAACTGATACTGGGCCGTTGTGTACTCGACTCCGGGAAGTAACCCAATTACCGGGCCGCAAGCTTCCAGACGAATAACTTGGTCGCCACGTAGAATGATCGGCGCATTGTGCCCGGCGTTCACATAAGTCAGAACGCGGGAACGGCTATGGTATTCGCTGTAGAAGAAGGTGACGTAACGGTTCGACGTGGAGGATTCGTAGATCAAGCGGTTGGTGTTCTCCAGCAAGATAGAAAGGTTATCCAAACCAGCGGCAATCTGGCCGCGCATAAGCGAATGGAGACTGGCCATCATCAGCGCGGCCGAAATACCTTTGCCGGAAACATCGCCGAGCGCGATCGAGACGCGTTCGTTCGAGCGGGGGAGAAAGTCATAGTAATCGCCGCCGACAGCAAGAGCCGGACGGCAATGGCCGCAGTAATCCAATCCGGGCACGGGCGGACAGATTTGCGGGAAGAGGCGCTGCTGGACTTCGCGGGCGATTTCAATCTCACGATTGAGACGCTCGCGCGATGCAGTTTCACGAGCCACGGTTTGCAGTAGCTGGGCGTTCTCGAGTGCGAAACCGGTCTGGCTGGCTACCGACTGCAACAAGCGAAGGTCGGAGGGCGAGTAGGGCTCATCCGATAGCTTCGGACCGAGCGCGATCAGGCCCAGCAGAGCTTCGCGTCCGGGTAAGGCAAGTAAGACTTCGGCATCTAAGTCGCGCAGCTTTTGTTGTTCATCCTCGGCGGCTGCGTGCACCCAACTGCGCGGGTCGTCGAAGTACACGCGCTCGGGAGAAGCAGCTTCCGAAAGTAGCTTTACGGACTGCGATTGAGCGGGCAGGCAGTAGGCGTTCACGGGTTCGGGGCCGACGGTTTCACTTACGCAGAAGCGATCTTCATTTTTAACGAAGATAGCCATGCGCGAAACGTGGAGCGTCGCGGAGATGCGCGCCGCGACGGTGCTGAGTAGTTGGTGAGAATCGGTAATGCGGCGAACGTCCATGCTCAGTTCGCTAAGTACAAGATCGGATTGATAGGCCTCGCGGAAAAAGCGGCGGTCCACCCATGCGGAAGCGGCATCGGAGAACCGCCTACGCAGGACAACCGCGAAAGTGAGCGAGGCGATCGCGAGGACGCGATCGATGGGGCGGCGATGACTGCTGAAGGCATAACTGATATAGAACGATGCGCCGGCGATCAGAAGCACGCGGATGAACCACAGGCTGCGGCGCGCCAGTGCATAGCGGATGCCTTGACGGATGACCATCTGCGCTTCCATGGCTCGCTGTACAACGACAACGTAGGCAAGGGTAAGTGGAAACAGTAGAACCGCGAGTAGCGTTATAACTTCGACCCAGTTCGGAATTACGAAGAAAATATCGCCGCCCTTATAGATCGCGTAGATGGAAGCCAGCAGGAGGGGGGTGAGACTAAGAGCCGTGCCGAAGTAAAGAATGCGCAGGCGCCGGCGCGCGTCGGGGGTCTTGGCAAATGATCCTTGGATGAAGATACCCGCAAAGAAACCGCTGATCGCAGCATAGGGCAAAATCACGGTGAACTTGAAACGGACGTCGAAGTCCAGAATGGCGCGGACGGGTTGGATCCAGCTGAAGTTGTATACCACGGCGCATAAGAACCAAAACATCAATATGGTTTGCGCAATAAGCGGGACGAGTAATATCCATTTCAGCCAGGGCCGCCGGCGATCGTGATGCAGGCGCTCAGGAAAGTAGATGCCGAAGAGGAACATCCAGATGAGCAATGCTCCATCAGAGTGCCCCATCGCCGCATACCAAAGAAAGCCGATCGCCGGCAGCGGCCATACCCAGGAGAAGCCGACAATGAACTGGGAGAAACTGATCATCAGGGCCAGTAGCAGCCATGCGTTGCGATCCCATGGACGGGCGAACGCTACCCAGAACCCAAGCCCGAGACACAGGAACGGAAGGCCCACCGTAACCGCGAGCGTGACCAGCCATTCTTTCCAGTTCGCCGGTCGCGGGCGTACCGGCGCAAGCCCGACGCGGGCTGTGAAAGGTTGTTGACCAGGCCGCTGGACCTCCACTTGCAAAGAATCCCCGGGGCGTTTCCGCTTCAGGATATCGAGAAGCTGATCCTGCCCATGCAGCGGCTGCCCGTCGACTTGCAGGACGGGATCGAACATCTTCAGGCCGGCGGCCTTGGCTTCCGGAGTCATGCCTGAGATTTCATTCATCCGAAAGCCAAACTGGAAGGGCTGGCGGATGAGGATTTGGCTATAGATGAGGTCGTGGATGTTCGCCCACGAGACTCCAGCCTGGTATACAAAGGCAAAGACGAAAAGGGCGACAAGGAAGCGGTAAGCGCCTCCTGACACGCGCGGAATGGACATTCGATGGTTTTCGATTGTATCGCTTCGCTACTTGAGAATGCCGCGTATCTCGTCGATTTGGAGGAACTGATTCGGCGCGATGTTGGTGAAGTGTTGTCTTGTGCCGCCTGGCCACTCAATGTCGATCGTCTTGACGACGGGGTCTTGAGCGAGACCGAACGTGAGAGCCAGGTCGCTTTGGGAGCAGTAACTGCCGCCGGAACGAACGGTGTTCCATTGTTTTCCTAACGCCGATTCAATCCGCACCGTGGCGCCTAACGCACTCCGGTTCGACTTAGTCCCCCGAAGACGGAGGTTGAGCCACTTATTGCGATTGCCCCCGTCGTTGCGGAACAGGACAGGTGAACCTTCGTTATTGGTGATGAGGACATCGAGATCGCCGTCGCGGTCGATGTCGGCATAAGCGGACCCGCGCGCGACTAGAGGACGCATGAAGTCGGGTCCAACCGAACGGCTTGCATCTTCGAATCCTCTGCCTTGTTGGTTGTGAAAGAGCTGCGGCGGTTCTTTGAACTGGACTTTCGGCTGCACGCGTTCGATGTCGTTTTCAGTGTGTCCGTTGGCGGCGAGGATATCCGCGTATCCATCTAAGTCGTAATCGAAGAAGAAGGCGCCGAAGGTTAAGTCGAGCATGGTGGCGCGGCCGACATTCGAAGACGCGGCCACATCGGTGAACAGGCCCGTCCCTTCGTTGTGATAGATTGCGAGCATCTGATTAGAGAAGTTACCGACGACGATGGAGGGCCAGCCGCTGTGATCGTAGTCGGCCCAATCGACGCCCATCGCGCCGCGGGCGTTGCCGTCCTCTCCGTAAGCCACGCCGGCACTCTCGCCTTCTTCGGTGAACGTGCCGTTTTTGTTATTCCGGTAGAGCTTGTTCCGCTGGGTATCGTTAGCGATGAATAAGTCGGGCCATCCGTCGTTGTTATAGTCGACGACTAGTACACCAAGTGACTTACTATTTTCCTTCTTTGGGTCCAGAATGCCGGCCTTCGCGGTCACATCCTGGAATTTGCCGTTTCCCAGGTTGCGGTATAGCTTCGAAGGCAATCCTTTGGATGTGTCGGGCGTGCAGTAGGACTTATGTGTCCCGTCGAGCGAACACCAGGGATCGTTTTGCGGCGACCATTGAACGTAGTTCGCGACGAATAAGTCGACTTTGCCGTCGCGGTCGTAATCGAGCCATGCCGCGCTCGTGCCGAAACCGGCATTCTTGATTCCGGATAGCGCGGTAACATCGCGGAACTTGCCGTTGCCTTCGTTGTGAAAGAGCCGATCGCCTTCGAGAGCCGTGATGTAGAGATCGGGCCTTCCGTCGTTATCGTAGTCGGCTACCGCGACGCCCATCGCGTACATCTCGACATCGAGGCCACTGCCCTTCGTCACGTCGGTAAAGGTGCCGTTGCGGTTGTTGTGATAGAGCGCGCTGAAGTAGTGTTTACCGGTAGGCGTCCAGTCTTTCGAGTTCAGAAGCAGAATGTCAGGGTAGCCATCGCCATCGTAATCGATGAAGGCGCAACCGGAGCCCATGGTTTCGGGCAGATACATCTTACCGGTTGCACCGCTGTGATGGACAAAGCGGATACCCGCTTTTTGCGTGATATCGGTGAAACGAATTTGGCCGGCAACCGGCGGATTTGCCGTTCCGCCGCGGAACGCGGTAGCGCCGATCAACAGCGCGCCGGCGATAGCAAAGTAGATTCGCATGACTCGATCAGGTGAGCGGACGGATCAGGCGGAGAGCGGGCCGCGTCAAGTATTTCTTCCGGTATGCGTTATGCGCCGCATCGTCCGGGTAGTGTTCATTTGCGCGATACGGGTAAGCGCTCATGGCATGGAAAGGTAGCGGCTCAACGGATTGTCCGAAGGCGGTGTTGGCGTCGGCATCTTTGGCCCAGCCATCGACCAGCAGGAGATAATCGCGCGTCCAGCCGGCTGGTAACGGCGGTAACTTCG
>NZ_CAJCHS010000014.1 GCF_903970205.1 Nevskia soli
GGCTGCGATTTCGTTTTCGCTCGCGGAACTATGCCGCGCGAATTCTTCGATTTCCCGCCGATAGCGGTCGCGCGTCTCGAAATCCATCTGCGCGTAGGCGTTCGCGGGGTCATTCCGCAGTGTGTCATCCAGGTGCGAAAGCGATTCGACGAGCTCCGGCCAAGTCACGTCATCCAGATCGCGCAGGCCGCCGATCACCGACCGGACGACCGATTCCGCGTCGCCCGATTCCAGCCGGCCTTCCGCCACCACCGCCGCGAGCCGCTGCAGCAGGACCGACTTCAGCATTGGGCGGATGGCCCACAGTTCGGCGAGCGTTAGAACCGTGTGTTCCTGCCAGTTTTCAAAGAACCGGCGCAGCGTTTCCTCATCCAGATGTTCAGGCCCTTGTGCGATCAATTGCGCGGCCGCCCGTTCGATGCGCGGTTCCCCGCCTTTCTCGTCGCGCGGGAGGCGCCGGAAGTAGCTGCGCGGCATCGATTCACGCGCTTCACGCACCTGCATGCGCAGGAACCAGTAGTTCTCTAGCAGCCACGCGGCGCCGGCCGAAGTCGCGCGTCCGCCGCGCGCATCCGCGATGATGGCCTCGCACGCGCTCTTCAGCTCGCGTTCGAAGGAGCGCGTCATGGGCATCGATGAGTGTCGGCCGGTCATGGATTTGTTACCGGTAGCTCGAGGCCTGGAGCTCAAACATATCGGCGTAACGTCCGCCGCTGTCTAGCAACTGTTGGTGGGTACCCTGCTCACGGATCATTCCGTTCTCGAGGACGACGATCCGGTCACACATCCGCACGGTCGAAAACCGATGCGAAATGAGCAGGGCCATCTTGCCTAAAGTCAGCTCGGCGAAACGCAGGAAAATTTCGTATTCCGAGGGAGCATCCAGGGCGGCCGTCGGCTCGTCGAGGATCAGCAACTGCGCATCGCGCGCGTACGCCCGTGCCAGGGCGAACTTCTGCCATTCGCCGCCGGACAGGTCCACGCCGGATTCGAAGCGGCGCCCGAGCATCTGATCCATCCCGTGCGGCAGCTTGGCCAGAATCTCGGATGCACGGCTCTTTTCCGCGGCCTCCGTCATCCGTCCCTCATCGCCCAGATGCTCGATGCGGCCCACGCCTATATTTTCCCGCGCCGTCATGTCGTACCGGACGAAATCCTGGAAAATCACGCCGATTTCGTGCTGCAGGCTCTCGATGTCGTAGTCCCGCAAATCGATTCCGTCCAGGAAAACGGCGCCGTTGGTTGGGTCGTAAAGCCGGGAAATCAGCTTCACCAGTGTGGTTTTGCCCTGACCATTTTCGCCGACCAACGCGATGCGTTCACCGGGGTGAATGCGCAAATCGAGCTGATTCAAAACCAGCCGCTCGCTCCCCGGATATTGGAAGCTGACTTTCCGGAATTCGAAACCTTCCTGGATGTGGCGCGGGGCGGGGAGAGCGACTTCGCGTGTCTTGATGCGCGGTTTGACGGCGAAGAACTCCAGCAGGTCAGTCAGAAACAATGCTTGATCGGCGATTCCGGTGAACGTGGAAAAGATCAGCTGGATCTGGCTGCTGGTGCCTTGCAGCGCGCCGGCGAGAAACGTGAGATCTCCGACGCTGAGGCGGCCTTCGAGCGTTCGGATCACCAGCCAGGCATACGATCCGTAGTAACCGATCGAGCTCACAAATCCTAGCGCCGATCCGGCGATCACGCGGCGCTTCAACAATGCGCGATTGCGCGTCAAAACCTGATTTGTAATGCCGGCAAACCGCTCCCGCAGGTAGTCGCCCAGGCCGAAAACCTTGAGTTCTTTCGCGCCTTCTCTTTTGGTTGCCAGATCGCGCAGATAATCGAGCTGCCGGCGCAGCGGCGTTAGACTGAACGCCAACGAATAACCCAGAAATGCGAAATGACTTTCGCCAATAAACGCGGGGACGACGCAGACAAACAAGATGACAAACAAAATCGGCGAATAAAACACGACGCCGAGCGAAAGAGAGATCAACGTGATGAACTGCTGCGCGAGCCGGCCGAGCGCATTCAACATGCTGATGCGGTCGGTCGCCTGCACGCGCGCGCGTTCCAGCTTGTCGTAGAACACCGGGTCTTCGAAGGACTGCAGATCGAGCGTCGCGGCGTGGCGCATGATGCGCTCGCTGACTTCGCGCGAGAACTCGTCCGCTAGCCGCGCATCCGTGTAGTCGATCACCCGGTTCAGGATGTTCCCGACGGCGGCGACGGCAAATTCGCCGGCCAGCAGCCACCAGATGGCGGTGGGGATCGGGCCGCCATGGTGAGCGGCTGCCGCGACGACGATGTTGATGATCAGCCGCCCGATCGCCAGTGCCGCCAACGGCAGCAGCGCGACAAGAAAGCGTAGCGCGAGGCCGGTCGCGCACACCACAGGCGCGGCCTTCCAAACGATTCCGAGAACCGGCGGAAGGTTCTTCAGCGCCTTTACCCGGTCACGCCAAGCCTTCACTTGGCTATTCACAGCGTTCGCCATGGGGACGGCCCGTTAGATTGCCCTACTCAGGCACGAATACAGCCGCTTTAGGGCGAGATGAAATGGTGAATGGGGCTTTCAATACGTTGGCGCAGGTACAGCCAAAGATTAGGGCTTCGGCGGCTGAGGAGGGGGATGTGGTGGCGGAGGAACGGGCTTTGGCGTCGGCGGCCAGCTCTTTTCGACGCGTTCCGGATTAGCCATTCCCGGCGTTCAGATGGTACATATCGAAGACGCGATGCTGCCACTTGCCGAGGAGTCGCTGGTCATTCGGGGCCTCGGTCGTGGCCAGCTCAGAAGGTTCACGCTCTTGCTCGATGATTCGCTCGAATCTAAGCTCTGCGTCGGGATCGTAAGCGTGATTCCAAAGGCGATCGTATTCCGACGCTATTCGGCTCCACGCCGAGTGAAACCTGGCCATCGCGATGATCTTGCCATCCAAGTTCAACGCCATCGAGTAGGCAGTAAGTCCAGCAACAAGCAACGATAACGTTACGGGAATGGCTCCGGGAGATTTTCCAATAATCGTTGCCGCTGCACCCGATGACAGAAAAAACGATAAGCCTGTTATCCACTGCTTCCGGCGAGTATAACGGGTCGCCAGATCCCCGAAGTATAAAGCACGGGTCTCCGCGTTGAGCATGTTCTCCCATACTTTGTTGATTTGAAATTCGTTAAGCATAGAAGACCCCCTTTGACCAAGAGCGGCTCCCCGCTCCCTATCGCTCATAATCGCACAGAAACGATCAGACGGGACTCAACCGTAATCCTGCTTATACCGCCTGCGCAAGGTCAGTCGAGAGGGTAACCGGCAGCTTCATCACGAAAGTAGTTCCGTGTCCCGGCTCACTTTCGAAGTCAATCGTCCCGTCGTGCAATTGCACAATGCGGAAGGTCATGGAAAGCCCGATTCCCGAACCTTTCTCCTTAGTTGTGAAGTAAAGGTTGTAGATCTTGTCTCGGACGTCGTCCGGGATCCCCGGGCCGCTGTCCGAAATCCGAAGCTCGGCTTGATCGCCGCGCGCCGTGGCGGAGAAGCGCAGTGTGCCCCCCTCCGGCATCGCCTCAATCGCATTGACCACAATGTTCAGCACGGCCTGCTTGAAGAGATCGGGGTCGATGGTAATCGTCACCGGCTGCTTCGGGCTTTCTACTTCCAGAGTAATGTTGGAAGCCGAAGCTTGCGGGCGCGCCAGGTCCGCCAGTTCCTCTACAAAGTCGTGCAGATCGGTCTCGACCAGATTGAGCTGCACGGGGCGCGTGAAGTCCAGAAACGTCTTGACCACGCGATCTAGCCGTAGGATCTCGCTGGTCAATACGTCCATCTGCGGAGTTACATCGTAGTCGCCATGGGCTAACTTCAGCTTGGCTAACTCCACGTGCATCAGAATGGCGTTCAGCGGGTTCTTTACTTCGTGAGCGACGCCGCTGGTCAGACGGCTGATGGCCGATAGCCGGTCCGCGGTCTGCAATTGCTTGCCGATCTGCCGGGTCGCTTCCGGATCGCGCATCCGAATGAGCATTCCGGAATCCGCCAGGAACTCGACGGAAACCAGCGCGATTCGCAAGTGCCCCCCGCCATCTTTCTCCAGATTCAGCGGCACGGCGCGGTTCTGAATGGGGCGTCCGATCTGCATCGACTGGGATAGGAGCAGCCCCATGCTCGTCCCCGGCGGGAAAACGTCGCTGACGGTTAGGCCCACGAGCTCTACGCGGGGCCGGTCAAGATAGGACTCCACTCCGCCCGCCGCGGCGATCAGCCTTCGGTCGCGCCCGAAGATCAATACGGCATCTTCCATCTCGCCCAGGAGCCGTTCAAAGTTACCCTTCAGGTCGCTGAACTCGGTTTGTGCGCCGCGCAGCTGCTGGCCGAGCATACTGACTTTTGAAGCGACGATTCCGAATTCGTCCGGAGTATTCCCGGAGCTCACCTGCTGTAACTCATACTGCCCGCCCGCTACCATGTCCAGCATCTTGCCTAACTTGCCCAGCGGATGAAAAGCGATGATGGCGAACACGAATGCGGCGAGAACCGCGAAGACAACCGAGAAAATAGCCACCCACGCATGCTGGTGCAGGATCGGCGCGACCATCGTACGGATTGCGGACGGCAAGAGAATCACATGGATCACATCCGTTTCGGCGTTTGTCTCGGGGTCCCTCTGAATGGCCGAAATCTCGAACGGATCGCGCGTGTGGTACAAAGCCCAATACTTCCGCCACCAGGGTTGGCCGTTCACAAACGCTGTGAAGTCCGCACGCGGCGTGTAAGGCTGGTCCAGCAGGGATGCGTAGCTGTCGGCCACTACGCGACCACTCGGATCGCTTACAACGATCTGATCGACGTTGTGGGATGACACCGCCAGATGCGACAACATGCGGTCAAGAACCGGCGAGTGTTCGATGGTGCTTACACCGTTCGCCGCTTTAACGAACTTCGCTTCCTTGCTGACTAAAGTCGGGACGAACTTGAGAATCTCCTGCCCGTGCTCGAGGGCGGAATCGAATTGCCGGTTGACCGCGCTGGCCAGATCGGAGAGCGAAACAATCGTGACGATGGATGCCATGACGAGCATGGACCATAACGTCAGTCGAGCCTGAAGCGTCATCGGCGTCTCGCGCCCTAGACCGCGAGGAGCAACTTGCCGGCCGTCTTACGCGACTCCAGATCACGATGCGCTTGCGCCGCGTCCGCGAGCGGATAGGTGTGATCGATGCGCAGGTGCAATTTGCCGGCGGCAATCCAATTCAAAACGTCGCCCGCCAGCCGATCGAGTTCTTCCGTGGTGGCCGTATAATGCCCCAACGACGGACGGGTGAGGAATAGCGAGCCTTTCGGGTTCAGGATATTCGGATCGATGGGCGCGACGGGGCCGCTGGATTGCCCGAAGAGCACCATCATTCCGCGCGGTCGAATCACGTTCAAGCCCTTCAGGAAGGTCGACTCGCCCACCGAATCGTAGATCGCGTGTACGCCTGTACCGTCGGTTAGCCGCTTCACTTCCGCTTCGAAATCCTGCGTCCGGTAGTTGATCACTTCATCACAACCGGCGGCACGTGCGATATCGAGCTTCTCGGGCGAACCCGCTGTTCCGAAGACGCGAGCGCCGAGCATCTTGGCCATCTGGACGATCAATGCACCCGCGCCGCCGGCGGCCGCATGAACCAGAACCGTCTGCCCGGCCTGCACCGGAAATGTCGCATGCGTCAGATAGTGTGCCGTCATGCCTTGCAACATCGCGGCCGCGGCTTGCTCGAACGTCACGTGGTCAGGGAGCTTCACGAGCAGGTTCGCCGGAACCGCCTGCAGTTCGGCGTAGGAGCCGCGCGCCATGGCATAGGCCACGCGATCTCCCGGCTTCACGTTGTTGACTTCACCGCCCACCGCGCGCACGATGCCCGAGGCTTCACTGCCGGGGATCATCGGCAACGGCGCCTTATAGAGACCTTTGCGGAAGTAGACGTCGATAAAATTCACGCCCGAGACTTTGATCTCGATCAACGCCTCGTTCGCGGCGGGCGTCGGGTCCGGAACATCCTGGAGTTGCATCTGCTCGGGACCGCCCAGCTCATTTACTTGGATGGCTTTCATGTTTTCTCGAATCGAATGCGCCAGGCCCGGCGCAAATGGGTAACCGCCGCATAGGTTAGCAGATACGCCAGGATCGCCGGAAACGCGGCCACCCGCGCGACCGTGCGCCCCGCGAATTGCCCGGAGAGGCCGAGGCGCTTGAGCGCGAATCGCTTGATATGGCCGATGTGCGCCGTATCGAACCAGAAGTAGTCCGCGTTCTCATTGATAATTAGAATCTTGGCCGGCAGTTTGGCCGCGAGCCACCACTTCCAGCGGGTCATGATCTGCTCGTCCGAGCAGATCATCGCGACGACCGTCGCTCCTGATTTGCGCACCCGCCGTAATAGGTTCGCGCGATCCGCCGCTGTCGGGTGATCCTGGGTTCGATACACGGCCGCGTTCTCCGCAAGCCCGGCGGGCGCTCCTCCGTAGCACGTAATCACATCGACCGACGTCAAGTCAGTGAACGAAACGCTCAGCTTGGGAAGCACGCGTTCCGTGATGGAGCGGTTACCGCTCTCGACCAGCAAAATGCGTTCAATGCGCGGGCAACGCGCGGTCAGGTATCGCATCGCGTTACCGCGCGTGCTCCAGGCGCTTCAAGTCCTTGCGCGCGTCATCGAGCGTCGGGTCTTCGCGCAGCGCGAGGCGGATCAACTCCGTGGCTTGATCCACGCGCCCCTGCTTTTCCGACACCAGCGCCAACTGATAGCGCGCTCTTCCTCCACTCGGCCGGTCGCCTTCCTGCGGCTTGTTTAGGTAGTGCTGCAGCAGCGCTCCCGCGGCATCCAGGTTCTTGCCCGCTAAAAGGTATTCGACCGCGGCCGCGTAGTAAGGCGATACGTCGTCCGGATCGAATTGTTCCGCTGTTGCGACCAGTCCGTCTACTTCCCGGACGCATCCCTGGATCGCCGCGAGGGCCGCGAGTATTTGCCAGGAGTCGGTCCGAGCCGGATCGAGTTCGAGTGCCAGACACGCGTGCTCGTCCGCTTCGTCGGCCCGTGCCGGGCCGGCCTTCTCCAGAAACGTTGCCAGGCCGATCTGCGCTTCGTAACTCTTGGGGTCTGCCGCAACCGCTTTTCGCAACAGCGCTTCTTCGGCGGCCGCGTCTTTGCGATCGTGCGCCAGAGAAGCCTGCGCAAGATAGCCGCGGGCCGGATCGATCGCCGTCAGTTGCTCGCCGAGCTTCTGCGCAGCCGCCTTATCGCCCCCGATGAAGGACGGCGCATTCTCGTCATAGAGCATCAGCCCGTAGATCGCGTCCGCGTTTTTCGGATCGATCGACAGCGCCGCGTCCAGCTCTTTCCTGGCGCGCTTGGCTAGCGCCAGTTGCTTGAACATGCCGGCATGCACGGCCATCTCGCCCACTACGGCCGCGGCTTGCACATGGAACGAAGCGTTCGAAGGATCAACGGCGATAAGGTTTTCGGCCAGTTCCAGCGCAATATCGAACTGGCCGAGTCCAAGTTCGATGCGGGAGAGCAGCAGGTCGTGACGGTTCCGCTCGGCGGCGGTCGTGTCGGGCGTGACCGGATCGGCGGTTAGTTGCGCTAGAGCGCGGCGGTAGTGACCGTGGTCGAGCAGCTCGCTGATCGTTTCGTGGGTTGCGTCTGGGGTCGCGTCTGGGGTCGCGGGTTGGGCCGGATTGTACTGCGGCACCGAGCAAGCCGGAAGAGTGGCTGTGCATAGCGTCAGGAGTAGCCCGATCCGAAACACCAATCCAAGAGTTAGCACATCTTGTTTCGGATTGCTGCGTCGTGCCCGGCACTTACCCCACCGGCTGATTCCAGCGCGAAATGACGCGCTGTTCACGCTCGTACCCGAGGACGCTGATCGTCGCCGTCCCCAGCGCGAATAAGCGCGCCGCGCGAGGCGGCAGCGCGAGCCAACACGCCGTCAGGATACGAAGTACGTGCCCGTGCGCGAAAAGCGCGACATCGCCGCTTGACTGGGTAGCGCGTTCGATCACCTTACTCGTTCGCTCGTAAACCTGCTCGATGGTTTCTCCGTTGATGACGCCATCGGTGAACAGGTTCCATCCGGGACGGTCTTTCTGGATATCAGGAGTTGAGCGGCCTTCGTAATCGCC